>JAIPGO010000072.1 GCA_021736135.1 Candidatus Cloacimonadota bacterium | reverse complement strand
ATCAAAAACATCTGAGAAAAGGATTTATTACTGATATAGATATAACAAAAATTTGTCAGGATAACATAAATTCGGTTCATATCCTCGACTTCTTGAAAGCTAAGTTGTTTGAGAGTGTAGCATGAAATCGAACAGTCTCCTGTCATAAAATATAATTCATTAAGAAAAATAAATTGACATAATTTTGAGCCAGGGTTTAGGAGGAATTATAGGAGGAACAAATGAATAAAAACAGTATTTTAGTATTGATGACATTATTAATATTTCCCGTGTTATTAATGTCAATTGATTATGAACTTAACCACTACAAAGCTCCTGATCATCATGAATTTGGATGGAGTCTTTATTTAACAAATAGCGGTTACCTGAACAGAATTAATGGAACAAATGGCAGACAAATCAGTGGTTCAATTTCGTCATCTCTTCTGGAAGAAGTTTTTACAAGGGATCATTATCTGTATCTGAAAAACTATTGCCGTTTTAGCAGGTATCTATCAGAAAAAACAAAAGACGATTCAACAGAGCTGGTTTACAAACGATTATCCGGCTATCCTAAGGTGGATTTAGATATTATTTATCGTAAATATTTACTCAACGACTGGTTTTTGGGAAGTTCTGTCTCTGGGCAATATGCAAGAGATTATAATAAGGAAGATACCGATAAAATAACTTCTGATGCTGCTACCGAACGTATAGGAACCGATTATGGATTGACTTTTGAACTGGGCAGTGGTTATGGCAGGATTGAGGATATCACAGAAGTCAGGCAGGCACTGTATATTCTGGAAGATCTTGAGAAAGCAGGATTGCTGAAAAGAGTTGCGGATGCCGACGATGTAACAAGGCTGGCAGATCTGTTGGTCTCTTTAAAACATCTGCGCTTATTTGACATTCGTCTGCAGCAGCAGGAAATTATCAGACAGCTTGTAAACCACCTGAAAGGTTCGGCATTAATTGATGATACAGAATTGGAAAACCTGCTTATTATCGATGATCTCTATGATTATGGAGCCAGTTATGAACGTAGGAGTGGCTGGGTCATTATGCCCGTGATGCGATTATCATATCTGCAGAATGAATATTTTGTAGAAAGCACGGATAATAAATCTGATCCTGACGAAAATGACTTTTACAGCAAGGGTAATCGGGAAGAATCTACCTGCAGGTATGGAATTGCTTTGAAAAGTGATTATCTGCATAACTACGGAAAAAACTGGCAGTTGGAAGCCACTAGCGACCTGGGGTATTTTTTAAGAGATTGGGAATATAAAATAGATTATTATTGGCAGACTTCATCTTCGGCAGATACAACCAATAGCAGGAGAGAAGACGATTATAATGAGATTGCTTTAAACCTGGATTTGAAGCTGAACTGGTACATTGATACCAGAACCCGGTTAGGAGCGGAAGCAGCCTATTCTTTTTACCAGACAACCGATGCTGATTCTCTTGAATATCCTCCTTTAGGATATGAATACAGAGGTGAAGAACAGATATTTAATCTTTCTCTCTTCGCTGACTATTATATTTCTCCCCGGTTTTTACTGTATTTTTCCATTTCAGCGGAGAATAAAAAAATTCGAGATCACCGATATGGTTCGCTGGGGGAATATGTGAAACCGGATTCATTCGATTTGGAATATAACCTGAAATTCAGTTATGACCTGTTTTAATTCACAAGGAGGATGTAATGAATAGGACAGCATTTATACTAATAGCGGTTTTGACAGTATTACCATTAATTCTTTCAGCAATAGAATTTGATCTGAATAGTTATCAGGTAGCGGATTACCGGGAGGATTGTTTGAGTATTGGTCTTAATAATTCCGGTTCGAGCGGGAATGGATCCTCGGAAGAATATTACCAGTCAGGGAATTATCTGGAAGCTGATTTTTCAGAAATGCGTTATTCACGGCAGCAAAGCCTGCTTTTGAAGGGAAATATTGGTTTAACACATAGTCTAAAAATTTTGACAGTAGATGATTCAACAGACTTAGAGAAGAAATATTTCTCATTGGCACCAAACCTGGGAATTTCAGGACAATACCGGCGCTATATTCTAAAAAACTGGTTTTTTGAAATAAATATTTCCGAAGATTATTCCAGAGATTATGATTACAAAGAGAGTTTTGACGTTAGTAAAAATAGAGAAGATGAATATAATTTAGATAAAAATGAATTCATCTGTGAACCGGGTTTGGGCCTGGGTAGAAGAGAAAATGCTACCAGGGCACGTCAGGCGTTATATATGTTGGAAGAGTTGGAAAAAACAGGTATGCTTATACGTGAAGTGAATACCACGGATGTAACATATTTGGCAGACTTACTTGTTTCGGTGGAGCATTTACGGCTTTTTGACAGCAGACTGAAAACTCAGGAAGCATTACGGGAAGTCGTTAATCATCTGATCATGACAGGACTAATCGAAAATGCAGGCATTGAGAATTTCCTTATCGTAAAGGATATGTATTTCTATGGTGACAGATATCCACGTTTTAGCGGCTGGGATTTTAAGGCAATGATGCGCTATTCTAATTTAAAGGATGAATATAATAGTAATTCCAGATATTATCACTTTAATCCGGATTACGATGACGACATTAGGGATTATACCAGTGTAAGTAATACCGACAGATATGGACCTGCCTTGAAGTTCAATTATTCCCGGAATTTTGGAAAAAACTGGCAACTGGATATTATTACCGACCTGGATTATATGTTCAATACTTTCCGGTATGATCATCATTCAAATCAAAACCAGGAAAGTTTATCAAGGAGAGATGAGGATACAAAGGAACTCGATCTGCAAACTGAAGTGAATCTTAACTGGTATGTAAGCACCAGAACGCATCTATGGGCGGAAATAAGTTATGACTATGAGAAAATAAACGGTGACGGGATTGATGAGAGCTTCTCGGACAGCACTTATACGGAATATGACTATGATGGTGAAGCTCAATACTTTGATTTTTCCCTGAATGCCGAGTATTATATATCTCCACGTCTTTTCCTTGATTTCTCATTAACATTGCATAATATAAAGATTCGCGATGATTACGAGGGCTGGGAACAGAGAGATTATGACTATGACAGTTTCAGCACCAGATATTCTCTGAAATTAAACTATGATATCTTTTAACTTTTGCTGCCAGATATTTAAAGACGAAATATCACACAAGGATATTCAGGATATTAATCTTCCTGTAGCATAGACGTCTCGTCTGTGTAAATCTTCGCCTGACCTCGGAAAATCAGGTAAAATACTCAGGCAAATATAAAAAACACAGACGAGATGACCAGCTACAAGAGGATTTATACAAAATTTATTAAAAAATCCCGATGAAGGTGTGGTGTTCGCACCCCACTTGCGAAATACACCAGCGGTGCACGTGCACTCAGTGGCATTTACTGAGATTTTTTTGGGGGGGGACAATGCATCAATCATAAGGTAGTCTCGGATTACCGAGCAAACCTTACGCTATACAAATATATCCCTTTCAGGGAAATGAAACTCTACAACAGGCGAGATATTTAATAATTTCGAGGGATCGCAGATTTTCTTATAAAAACAATTTGACATTAAAGCGAATTGTTTGATTATATAAATATGGAAGAGATTAAAAAGATATTGATTCAGGCACGCTTTGAAATGAAGCGTAACTGGTTAAAAGCTATGCAGCTTCTGGAAGACGGACAGGAATCGTATCCCGATTGTGAGGATATTGCTCTGGAACTGGCACAACTGCACATTTTACAGAAGAGATTTGCGGATGCCATAAAAGTTTGTCAAAAGACACTGCTTTTTAAGCATAATGACCAGCTGTGTTATCTGATAGGCTGCTGTTTTCTTAATCTTGGTGAATATGAGATAGCAGTTGATTATCTGGAACGGGTACGTGATGAATTTCCGGAGCATCTTTACAATAAAGCTGTAGCTTTGGCCCGATGTAATCGCTTTGACGAAGCAATAATGCTCACAGAGAAAGTAATGAGTTATCGGGTAAAATCTCCAGTACCGCATTTGCTTCTGGCAGAATTATTCTTTATTAAAAAGGAGTATGCGAAGTCAGTGGAAATATGTGATCAGGTGGAAAGAATTTATGGAGCCAGTGGTGAACTGTATTTTATGCGCGGGATGAGCTGGCGGGCACAGAATAACATTATTCGGGCATACTGGGATTTTCATGAAGCAGAAAAATTTAAAATATTTAATCCGGAATACTATCGCAATTATGGATTAGTCGCTGAGGGGATTGGAAAGACTGAGAAAGCAATCGGGCTTTTAAAAGAAGCTATAAGACTGGCGCCTGGGAACGTCGGGGCATATATGGAGCTATTTCGGCTCTATCTTGCCAATAATCTTCTTTTAGAAGCAAGCACTCTATTGAAACAGGCTAGAAGTACACTGCCGGAGTCTTTCCCATTGACTGTAATGTATAACAGGGTAATCGATCGTCTGCAGGATGCAGATCATTACGAATAATCCCAAAGCTTCATTGAACTGGAGGAAATGTGAGTAAATTATTTAGAAAGGCAGTGGTTTTATTAATTTTGTATTTTATAACAATTCCGATTCTGGCTGATGAATTATTGATCAGGATCGAGAATTATGATCGAGATATTCTTACCTGGATGGAATCACATCAGAAATCAGAAAGGATCATTTATGCCAGAGAATATCTTGATATATTGGCAGACCAGGAAACAATCGATTTTTTTGATTCTAAACATTTACAATATACCGTATTGAAAACCAGAGAAGAAATAGTAAGGGATCTGGAGAATTACCGGAATTATGACGATATACTGGGAGAACTGCAAACGTATGCAGCCGATTTCGCGGATATAACTTCGCTATTCTCACTGGGTCCTTCCACTTGTAGTATATATTACAGCGAGGGGAATGAAAATTACGCAGATTATCAGCATGAGATCTGGTGTCTGAAAGTATCCGACAATCCTGAAATAGAAGAGGATGAACCGAATATTTATTTTTCAGCTACTATCCATGCCAATGAGACCATAGGCACGGAAGTGGTGATGACTTTTATGCAGGAGTTTTTTGCGGGATATGGCACAGATCCCGAAATCGCTGAATATGTGGCAAATAATCAGATCTGGTTTATTCCGCTCATAAATCCTGATGGTCAAAAGATCGTGGTGGAAGAGCTTAGTCTTTCTCACCGTAAGAATATGCGTGATAATAACGGAAATGGCATGCCTGATTACAGTACTACTGACGGGGTTGATATGAACCGTAATTTTGGTTATGTCTGGGGACCTAATGGCACATCATCGAATCCCAGTTCAAATTTATATCACGGACCAGAAGCCTGGAGTGAAATAGAAGTTCAGCATTTGCGGGATTTGATCCAGGGACGAAAATTCTGGGGAGGGATCACCTATCACAGCCAGGGAGAATGGGTTTTATATCCGCTGGGGCACTTGCCGGGAGCCTGTTCTTATGATCATGAGATCATGGGGGATCTGGCAATTGATATGGCGCTAACAATTCCCCGGTTAAGCGGTTCGGGATATTATACTCCGGCCCAAGCAGTAAATTTTGGGTATACTTGTCAGGGAACCATGGGTGACTGGTCTTATGCAGAAGAACGGGTTTTTGGCTATACTATTGAACTGGCAAACACATATATACCTGAAAATCCCTATCAGGTTTGCCAGGATAATCAGCAGGCTATCAGGATTATGCTGAACCGGTTTAATAATCGTTTGTTAACAGGTCACGTGACCGATCCCTGGGGTACTCCACTGGTGGCAGAAATACACGTGGTGCAGGTTGATGAGCAGACGGAAATGTCAGATGTTGAGCCTTACCGAAGTGGTGCGCATTTTGGCAGATACTGGCGACCTTTATTGACGGGTAATTATGACGTTGAGTATATACTTGAGGGATATGACACTGAAACGGTTGAAAATATTGCTGTAAATGAAAACGGGATCACAGAAGTTAATGTGACTTTGTATCCCATCTGGTGGGGTGAACACTTCAAGGGAGACGTCGATGATAACGGCAGTATAGATGCTTTTGATTCTTCCGTACTGATGAGATATTTAGTCGGCTGGGATCCGGCACCGTATGCACCATTACCCTGGGAAGACTGGCGTTTGATAATTGCCGATGCCAGTAATGATGGCAGGCTTGATTCTTATGATTGCGCCTTGATTTTACAATATGTAGTAGGTATAATACCCGAATTTTAGAAAGATAGGGCAGATACTCAATATATTAATTTTGAATGGTAATTTTGAATGAAATATGAAGAAATACAACCAGGGCAGGGATGCCCTGGGAACGTTCTCAGGGCATCCCTGCCCTGATTGAATAAAAAAACCAGACCAGAGATGGTCTGGAAACGTTCTCAGGGCATCCCTGCCCTGATGGAATAAAAAACCAGACCAAGGATGGTCTGGAAACGTTCTCAGGGCATCCCTGCCCTGATTGAATAAAAAAACCAGACCAAGGATGGTCTGGAAACGTTCTCAGGGTATCCCTGCCCTGATTGAATAAAAAAACCAGACCAAGGATGGTCTGGCAACGTTCTTAGGGCATCCCTGCCCTGATTGAATAAAAAAACCAGACCAGAGATGGTCTGGAAACGTTCTCAGGGCATCCCTGCCCTGATGGAATAAAAAAACCAGACCAAGGATGATCTGGCAACGTTTTCAGGGCATCCCTGCCCTGATGGAATAAAAAACCAGACCAAGGATGGTCTGGAAACGTTCTCAGGGCATCCCTGCCCTGATTGATTTATTATCGGAAGGGGCGAACCTGTGTGTTCACCCAAAATTAACTTCTCAAACGAACTTTGGCATGACAAGCATTTTAGATAAGGAAATTTATCAGATCTAATACCTGTTCCCCGGCTTCATCTGCATATGTACCCATGCTGATGAAGCCGTGATTTTTTAGAATAATGACCCGCTCATAACCGATTACTTCAAGAGCTTCTTTTACAAGTTCCAGGCTGCCATATGATGCTTCATTTCTGGTTATGCGGAGGTTAAGTATATCTGCAAGTGCTTCAAAAAGTGGATAGTGCCCATGAAAGATTGCCTGCAATTCAGGTCTGGCGCGATAAATTTCACCATGCAGCATAGTTTCGGAGGACGGCTCTTTACAACCGCTTACTTCAACAGTATTTAGAGAGCAATCATAACTATGAACTCGGACTATATCCTTTTCTGAAAGCCTGGCAAGGTTGGCTCCGGCAGCCGTAATGAGGAAGGATCCCTGGTCACACAGGCTAAGGTTCCCTCCAAAACCACCTGGAACTGGAGGAGCAAATTTAGCCCTGGCAAAAATGGCAGACCACTTTTGAAATTCTGCAAACAACGGTGTATGCTGAATCTCTTTCCTGCGGAAAGTTGTTTTAAACCTGGTTCCTATATATTCATTTCCCATATTCTGGCAAATTCCTTTCTACTTATGATTCCTGCCGGGGTAATAAAACCTGTAATATAACGTATGGGAGTCACGTCAAAGGCAGGATTAAAAGCAGGACTTTTTCCGGAAGTAAGTTTTATACCATTAATGCTCAGAACTTCCAGTGAGTCTCTTTCTTCAATGGGGATCAATGAGCCGTTAGCAAGATTACGGTCAAAAGTTGACCAGGGTGCGGCAATATAGAACGGTACTCCATTTTCATGGGCAAGCACTGCTTTAGTGTATGTTCCAATCTTATTGGCGGTGTCACCATTACAGGCAATGCGGTCTGCTCCGGTGATAACCAGATCAATATCACCTTTCCGTAGAAAATAGCCTGCAGCATTATCAGCTATAATGGCATGGGGGATACCTTCCTCAGCCAGTTCCCAGGCCGTGAGTCTGGCGCCCTGCAGTCGGGGACGTGTTTCATCAACGTAAACGAAGACTTTCTTGCCGTTACTGTGGGCAAAGCGAATTGGTGCTAAGGCTGTACCATAATCCACGGTTGCCAGAGCTCCGGCATTGCAATGCGTTAAAATGCGTGAACCGTTTTTTAATAATGCCTCTCCATATTTTCCGATAGCCTGGCATTCAGCAACGCTTCTTTCCACAAAGTCCCTGGCAGCTGTCAGTGCCTGCAGAGGGTTATGATTGATTAGAAAAGCTGTCTGCACTATTTTTAGGGAGTTATGCAGATCTACGGCTGTAGGTCTGGCGGCAAGAAGAGCACTGTAGATAGTTGCTTCCAGTTCCGGAGATTTTTCCACCGTAATGGCATATGCCAAAGCAGCCGTGGCACCAATGGCTGGGGCACCGCGCACTTTCATTTCTTTTATGGCGGCAATGATTTCAGAGATGTTTTTAAGCTCTATTATACTGAATTTAAAAGGCAGATCATTCTGGTTTATGATAAAAAGCCTTTTGTTTTCCTCCCAGACCGTTCGATAGTTCCTGCCTTCGATCTGCATGGCTCAATTCTTCATATAGATCAGTTCCACGATCTTTTCCAGCCATTCGGCATCTATTTCGTCAAATGCATCAAATTCGCGGCTGTCCACATCCAGCACGGCAACTACCCGCCCTTCTTCGTTATAAACCGGTACGGTAATTTCGGAAAGAGTGCGGCTGTCACAGGCAATATGACCAGGGAATCTATTTACATCTTCCACGATCTGAGTCTTCTTCTGATCAATGCTTGCCCAGCAGACGCCTGTATGTGGTGCTAAAACCTGACAGGCTACCGGTCCCTGATAGCAGGTTATGGTGAGTTTGTCATCCAGAAGACGGTAAAATCCAGTCCAGAAATAATCCTCAAATTTGTGGTGTAGAATTGCCACGATTGTCGCCATACGGGCTATGGGATTTTCACATTTCTTCAGCATTTCCCGTAATTGACCGTAAATCCGCAGATACCTTTCAGCTTTTCGCGTTTTATCCATTATTCCCAACCTCGTATTATAAAATCTAGTATGTCAAAAATTCTCAAAACGATAAACTTTGTCCAGCTTTGTCTGAGAAAAATTTTGGAGTGCATTAACATTGTTAATGCAACGAGACGCAGTCGAGTATAAGCATTGCGTCATAAATATGTGTGACAATTTAACGCAGTAATTTTGAATTATATCAAGGCGAGAAGAGCTTCAATATCCTTTGATATTAAATCGATGAACAACGCAGATAGAATTTAAAAGAACAAGTTAAAAGTTACAGATATTTATGACGTGATGCTTAAAGCTGGCAAAATAAGCTGATCGATCAAGAGTCTCCGATAGATCGGAGCAGGCTTTGTCCTGATTACTTGGCTTAAAAAGATTATAAATTTCAGTAAGGAAGAATACCAGATGTCCAAGAAATATCCATTACGTAAAATTACGCTACGTAAATTTACGTAATGGAAATATCTTTAGTTTATCTCACTCCCATTTCTTTGCGTAGAAACACCAGTTTGGCTTCTGCAAGTTCACGGGCTTTAGCGGAACCTTCTGCCAGAATTTTATCAATGTATCCTTTATCAGCCATCAGAGTATCATATCTTTCACGGAAAGGTGTGAGGTGCTCATTCATTAATTCAAAAAGCGCCTGCTTGGCGTGTCCCCAGCCCATTCCGCCGGCAAGATAGCGTTCTTTCATTTCCTGCTGCTGTTTCTCATCGGCAAAAAGCTTATATAAAGCAAACACGTTACAGGTTTCCGGATCTTTTGATTCTTCGATAGTCTGGCTGTTGGTGACGATCTTCATCAGAAGTTTGCGTAATTGTTTAGGCGGCAGGAACATCGGGATCGCGTTATTATAGCTTTTACTCATTTTTCTGCCGTCCAGTCCTGTGATCAGCCCCGTTTCCTTACGAATGAGAGGTGCTGGTATTTTTAAAAGTTCTTTGTTATAATTACGGTTCACATCTTCAGCAATATCAGCCGCCATTTCCAGATGCTGCTGCTGATCTGTGCCCACGGGAACAACATCAGAATCAAAAAGCAGGATATCGGCTGACATCAGAACGGGGTAGGTAAAAAGTCCCATATTAACGCCGTCATCCGGATCGCGATTAGCTTCCAGATTATTCTGTAATAAGGCTTTATAGGCGTGCGCACGATTCATCAGTCCTTTGGGTGTGAATGCCAGCAGGATAGTATTCAGTTCAAAGGTCTGGGGTACGGCGGATTGTTTATAAATCAGGTTATGTTCCGGTTCTAATCCGCAGGCTAACCAGGCGGCAGCTATTTCATAAATCTGCTGACGCAGGATATCAGGATCTTTTGTTTGGTTAAGGGCATGGTAATCGGCTATAAAGTAGCGTGTTTCATATTCTTTTGCCAGTTCCAGCGCTGGTTTTATGGCTCCAAAATAATTTCCAATATGGGGATTGCCGGTAGGCTTGATCCCGGTCAAAGCGATTTTTTTATTCATAATATTATCCTTCGTCAATAATTTTGGCAACCAGATCATATTCCCAGGAGGCAATGATTTTCATGGGGCGTATTTCTCCAGGAACAACCTTACCATTAATATGAACCACCCCGTCAATTTCCGGACAGTCATATTCGCTTCTGCCAATGTAATCAAAATCTTCATCTTCATTTTCAGCGTCAACTATGATGTTCATCGTCTGTCCAAGCCAGCGGTACATGATTTCTTTGGAAATTTCCATTTGCCTGCCCATCAACTGATCCTGTCTCATTTCGGCTGTCTCTTCATCAACTTTTTGCTCAATAGCAGCAGATGGAGTATCTTCTTCTTCAGAATAAATGAATACGCCCAAGCGCTCAAATTTCTGTTCTTCCACGAATTCGAGAAGTTCATTATACATCTCTTCAGTTTCACCGGGATGTCCCACAATGAACGTTGTGCGGATCGTTGCCAGAGGATCCTTCCGTCTGATGCGCTTGATGATCTCAATTATTCGTGCTTTGGTTACTTTCCGGTTCATTGTTTCCAACATCTGGTCGTTTATATGCTGCAGGGGTATCTCAAAGTAATGGCAGATCTTCTTACTCTGGCAGATATGGTCTATGAGTTCATTGGAAATGTGCGCCGGATGCAGATACAAAAGCCGTATCCATTGCAGCCCTTCTATCTTCTCGAGTTCGCTCAGCAGCACTATGAGCCTGTTCTCACCATAAATATCCATACCATACTGCGTTGTATCCTGCGCAGTTACAATGAGCTCTTTTACTCCGGCATCTGCCATGTTCTTCGCCTGCTTAACCAGTTCTTCCAGAAGTACACTTTCCAGGTCACCGCGGATGGCAGGTATCGAGCAATAGGAACAATGATTATTACAGCCGTCGGCAATTCGCAGATAGGCAAAATGAGATGGTGTGAGCTGCTTGCGCTTCAAAGTTTCATCAGCACTGAATATGTTACTGAAAGCCTCAAAATCCTTGAGATCAACCAACTCGTCTATTTCAGGAATATCGCGCTGAAGGTCTGCAAAATATCGTTTCACCAGACAGCCAGATACAATCAGTTTCTGACATTTGCCTTGGGTTTTCAAGATAGCTGCTTCCAGGATCGTGTCAATGGCTTCCTGTTTCGCCGGTAGAATAAATCCGCAGGTATTGATGATGATAACTTCAGCTTCTGTCGGGTCTTCTGTGTGCGAATATCCGGTGCTTTCAATAATACCGGCAAAGATTTCGCTATCTACCAGGTTTTTGGGGCAACCCAGACTGACGAGATGATACAATTTCATTTTACCTGCTTTTTTTATGATCAACCTGCCGTGATTTTTTTTGCGGCAGGTTGATCGGTTATCTAAATAAAACTATACTAATCAAGCAGATGCACAACCACGCCGGAACGGAGTTTTGGCTCAAACCAGGTGGATTTCGGAGGCATAACCTCTCCGGCATCGGCAATTGCCATTAATTGCGTTATCGAAGTCGGGAACATGGCAAAAGCTACGGCTTCCCCGTCATCTACTCTATTTTCCAGTTCTTTAAGCCCACGGATGCCACCCACGAAATCGATGCGGTTATCCTTCCGCGGATCACCAATATCGAGTATCGGATGCAGAAGATTATTCTGCAATATCGCCACATCAAGACTGTTTACGGGATCGTCAGCCGGATATGTGCCAGCTTTGGCTGTAAGTTTATACCAATTCCCGGAAAGATACATGCCATAAGTATGCAGTTCAGAAGGCTTGAATGCCTTGCCGGTTTCTTCAATCACGAATTTCTCCGCCACTTTCTGCAAAAATTCATCTTTGTCAAGACCATTCAGATCCTGCACAATCCGATTATAATCCATAATATATAACTGATTGGAAGGGAAAATGACGCTCAGGAAATAGTTATATTCCTCTTCTCCGGTATGATTCGGATTAGCCGCCCGACGCTGCTGCCCCACTTTAGTTCCCGAAGCGGAACGATGATGCCCATCAGCAACATAGAGAAATTTTATAGCAGCAAAAATTTCTGTTATTTTCTGCACTGTTGCCGCATCAGCTATTTTCCAGATCGTATGCTTGATCCCGTCTTCCGTTTCATAATCATATAACGGCTCCGTTGCCGTTATGGCTTCTGCGATCAAATTGATGTCCTGGCGTGGGGGATAGGTGAGAAAAACAGGACCGGTGTTGGCATTTAACGTGTCAACATGCTTGATGCGGTCTGCTTCTTTCACTGCCCTGGTATGCTCATGTTTTTTAATGATGTCATTTTCATAATCTTCAATCGAAGTCGCAGCCACGAGTCCCACCTGATTTACCTTGCCCATGATCAATCGGTAAAGATAATAGCAGGGTGTTTCATCCTGGATGAGAATGCCGTCATTAATTAGTTTATAAAGGTTCTCACGTCCTTTCTGATAAACTCTTTCATCATAAACATCAATGTCTTCCGGTAAATCTACTTCCGGTTTCACGACGTGCAGAAAACTGTAAGGTTTCCCTTTGACCTGCTGACGCGCTTCTGCCGAATTTAATACATCATAAGGTGGTGAAACCACTTCGCCGAACATTTTCACGGTTGGGCGAACGCCTTTAAAAGCTTTGATCTTTGCCATCCGTTCTCCTATATATCTTGTTTTGTAATTTTCATCCAGACCTGATTATCGTTGATATCATACTCTTTCATGTCTGTCTTTTCCAAATTAAACCGGATATTATCGGTCAGGGTCTCAGTTTTGATAAATTCTTCAAATTTACCAAAAACTTCCTTGATATTCTCATCACCCTGAAAACTGATATTGATCCTGTCCATGATCTCATAACCGTTGTCCTTACGGGTGAACTGAATTTTATTCACCAGTTCACGCGCCAGTCCTTCCTGAACAAGTTCCTCATTCAAACTTGTGTCCAGCGCCACCCAGAGTCCCTTATCGGCTGCGAAAGTCAATCCTTCCCTGTCCTTGATCGAAATGAGCAGATCATCCGGCTCAAGTTCAAATTTCAGTCCAGTCAATTCCAGCTCATAGCGTTTCTGGGTCTCAAGCGCTGCCACGATTTCCCGGGCATTTAGTTCCGAAAGGGCAGCAGCAATATTTTTCACATTTTTGCCGAAACGGGGTCCCATATTCTTGAAATTTGCTTTCAGGTCATAATCAATGAAACCTTCGTCATCCTTGATGTAGCGGATATCTTTCACGTTTATTTCTTCTTTGACCAGCCATTCGTTGCGGGAAACAAGTTCCTGACAACTGGCTGGAATATACATTACTGATAACGGTTGACGCACTTTGATCTGGCAGACGTTTCTCGCTGCTCTGCCTAATGAAACGAGGTCAATCACGGTCTGCATTTCTTTTTCCAGTTTCTCATCTATCAGAGTTTCATCTGCTTGCGGATAGTCCTGCAAATGCACGCTTTCTTCATCGGTTAGATTAATAAAAATCTCATCTGCCAGAAATGGTGCATAAGGCGCCATCAATTTGCTGACCGCGATCAGCATTTCCCATAAGGTCAAATAGGCTGCTTTCTTGTCATCGGTCAGCGTTAATGCCCAGTAACGTCTTCTGCTGCGCCGCACATACCAGTTGCTCAGATCATCGCTGACAAAATTCTGTATCGCGCGCACGGAACGCGTAAGATCATAGTTATCAGTATTCTGCTTCACTGTCCTGATCAGGTTATGCAGCCTGGATGTGATCCAGCGGTCTATTTCTGCTTCTTTTCTCTGAGGGATATTGTGATCCGCTGCCTGAAATTCATCGATGTTGGCATACGTCACGTAAAATGAATATACATTCTTTAGCGTGCCGAAGAATTTATTGGATATCTCAGCCACACCCTTGGTATCAAATTTCGTGGGTACCCAGGGTGAACTTACTGCCAGCAGATACCAGCGTACGGTATCAGCCCCAAACTGGTGGATCATCTGCATCGGATCAACTGTGTTACCCTTGGTTTTAGACATTTTAATGCCTTTCTCATCAAGAATAAGATCATTCACCAGTACGTTTTTATAGGATGAAACACCCTTCAGCATCGTCGATATCGCCAGCATGGAATAAAACCAGCCGCGAGTCTGATCAATCCCTTCCGAGATGAAATCTGCCGGAAATAATTCCGTATCAAATCTTTCCGCATTTTCAAAGGGATAATGCCATTGCGCAAAGGGCATGGAACCACTGTCAAACCAGCAGTCTATCACTTCCGGCGTGCGTTTCATTTCTCCTCCGCATTCGGGACACTTCAAAACGATGTCATCCACATGCGGTCTGTGCAGCTCCACGTCTTCCTCAACTTCACTGCCGTCGATCAGTTTGCCTTTTTCCCTGAGTTCGGCAATCGAACCTATGCTTTCCAGTTTTCCGCATTTTTCACAGATCCAGATATTCAACGGTGTTCCCCAGAAACGGTTACGGCTGATCGCCCAGTCCACATTATTTTCCAGCCATTCGCCAAAACGCTTTTCGCCGACGAAAGGCGGATACCAGTTTATCTTGCGGTTATTTTCCAGCATCAGTTCCTTGAATTGACTGGTGCGGATATACCAGCTATCGCGTGCATAATAAATAAGCGGACTATCGCAGCGCCAGCAGAATGGATAGGTATGTTTCACCTGCGCTCTTTTATATAGCGCTCCTGAATCCCGCAAATGACGCAAGATATCTTTATCGGCATCTTTCACGAATTGACCTGCCCAGTCTGTGATCTCTGCCGTAAACTGCCCGGCTTCATCAACAGGCTGCATAACGGGTAATCCGTATTTTCTGCCTAATTCATAATCTTCTGCTCCAAATGCCGGAGCTGTATGCACGATCCCCGTTCCGTCATCCATGGTCACATAATCTGCCAGTCCCACATAAAATGCCTTTTCCCGAGGCTGGATATAGGGGAATAACTGCTCATATTCTTTATATTCCAGGTCTTTTCCCAAAAATTCTTCCACTATTTCATAAGCCTCATCAAGTACGGAGAGTCTTGCTTTCGCCAGGATCAGAAATTCCTCATTGTAGCGGACTTTCACGTAAGTCTGTTCAGGATGCACTGCCAGCGCCACGTTGCTGATCAAAGTCCAGGGTGTGGTCGTCCAGGCAAGAAATGATGTGTTTTCCTCTCCTTTTACTTTAAATCTCACATAAACCGAAGGATCTTCCACTTCCCGATAACCCTGGGCAACTTCGTGGCTCGAAAGCGGTGTCCCGCATTTCGGGCAATATGGCACAATCTTGTGCCCCTGGTAGATCAGATCCTGCTGATAAAACTGGTTCAATATCCACCACACCGTCTCAATATAATCATTGGTCAAGGTTACATAAGGATTTTCCAGATCGATCCAGTAACCCATTTCACGTGTCATTTCTCGCCACATTCCCTCATAAGTAAAAACCGAATCACGGCATTTCTGATTAAATTCCGCCATGCCGTAAGCGATGATATCCTGTTTATCTTCCAGCCCAAGCTGTTTCTCAACTTCAATTTCCACGGGCAGACCATGCGTATCCCAGCCGGCTTTCCGCTTCACGTGAAAACCCTGCATGGTTTTATATCGGCATACGGTATCTTTCAACGTCCTTGCCATCACGTGATGGATGCCTGGTTTCCCGTTCGCCGTCGGTGGCCCTTCATAAAATACAAACTGTGGTTTACCTTCCCGGAATTCTTCACTTCTGCTGGCAGTATTGTTTTGCTCCCAATACTTCAGCATCCGTTTTTCCAGATCGGTAACCTTCTCTTTCGGGTCATATACTCTATACATCTATTTTTTCTCCTGTATTATCTTCTTCAAACAAATCTGCGAAACGCTCCTTAAGGTCTTCATGCTCGCTCACATACTCTTTCCATTCTTCCTGCGCTTTCTCCATATCTACGCACTTGGGGCATAATATCAATAAATTCTCCTCATTAATCCCAATATATCCGCGATCGTAACATTTCCCGCAACTGCGCTTCTTTCTGTTACGAACCGCTATCTCCTTCACCGCTTCTAAATGCTTTTCTTCTAAACGAAACACTTCTTCAGCCTCTTATATCTAATATTTCCTGCAATTCCTTTTCCACCACCCTCCAATGTCAATGATTATTTGACTTTGAGTATCGAAACCTTTTTACCACGAATAGTCTCCGCAAGCTTACGCCTTATCAAGAAGTCTCAATAAACACGAATAATATCAGTTAATATGAAAATCCATAATTCCTCGATGAATGCGGATTTTGAAAAGCATCTCACTAAGCCACCTTGCGAATAGTCCCATTTCTCCGCAATGGTTGACAAAAAAAGAATCACACTACCAGAAAATTCAAAAATCCAAACCGCATAAAATCATTCAAACCTGCTCATATTAATAATAACGTTCATTCTTTTTCCCAACAATTCAATTTACGTAACCGTTTTCGCGCCATTTCACCCAGATATTTCTGTTATTATCTTCTATATCTACATATCTCATAACATTATATCATATTCTTTTGCCTCCGGGGTAGGACCCGTATGGCTCCCGAATGTCCTGGAATTTCCCATAAATAATACCTGCCATTTGCCATCCACAATTAGAACTATTGTTCTATGATTTTATTTGTAGTTTATTCCTGTAGCTTATTCCTGTAGCTTAATCTTTCCAGATTAAGTCTTTCTTAAATATCAAACTAAAAGGTTTGTTCAACATTGATCATTTCACCCGAAGAGGCGAATCATCATTCGATCTTAAATATTATACCTGGAGAACCTTAACTAAGCCACATTGCGAATAATCTCACAAAATCTTAATTATCCATTATCCATCATCAATTATCAATTGCACAACGTAATCTTACGTTGTGCCAGATATTCCCCCTCTGCTTTCACCCTGATAAAATATACTCCCGAACTCACCCTTGAACCACTATTATCCGTCAAATCCCAATACGCCGTCCGAGTCCCAAGTTCCGAGTTTCGAGTCCCGTCTTTGCTCAACGTGCGAACTCGCTGTCCTTTCACATTAAATATCTCAATCTGCATTTCGTCACAAACGTCCCCCATCCACAATATCTTTGCCTGTCCATCTCTCAACTGATCTGAGATCAACGGATTGGGATACACATAAAGGTAGTTTCCAGATGAGATCTCATCCTCACTGACCGAAGTACTCCACTGATTAACACTCCAGGGATTACATTCATAAGCGCCTAAGTCAATTCCACTTCCCATTATGCGTAGATTTCCTGCCTGATCATATTCCGGTAGAGTAATCCCTTCAGGCAAATCCATAGTTCCCATATTTATCGCTGGTGAATTTGCCTGTAACGAGTATGGATATTCACCTTCTCCCATTAATAACGGATCAACATCCCAGTTTGTCTCTTCATCCCAGTTAAGGATAAAAGCACTACTTGTTAGAATTCCATCCAATCCGTTCTCAAAAATATTATGATGCATAGTTACCACTGGCATTATATCACCTTGACCTTCAATTATCACAGAATGTGATGTGTTATTAAAAAATATGCTGTTGATAATTTCAACATCCATCCCATAAAGTATGCGAATAGGTGCACTTCCAATACTTGGTCCATACATATGATTATCTGCAAATGTACAGTTCACAATATTCATATCCATTCCCCCAAATCCGAATATAGATAATCCAACTTTGAAATTAGGAATTTCCTCACTATAATGTACGTTTCCGCTAAACTCACAATTGACAATATCAATTCCAAAATTCTGCGGATTAAGATATGGTGAACTTGCTAAATACATTTTCCCATTCTCATTATTAAGATTTTGGCAATTTTCCATCAACACGTTTCTTTCAAGTGACTCTCGCTTTGTATAATTGAACGAACAACAATTTGGTTCATAAAAATTATTACTGAAAATAATTTCTCGTAATGTGATATTTATATTTCCAGCTGTTATTAAATCATCAAGTTCGTTATCAGTTATTTTCATATTTTCCATAATTACTTGACCATCAGAATTATGACTGTTTAGCAAATAGAATCCCATATGAAAAAAAGTATCATTATCATCAACAAAACCGTTTCTTACTGTTAGGTTTTTTAGCTCGTAGTTCAATTCACTAAAAAGATCTATTACAAACCCCTGATGACCAATACCAAGATCAATGATCGTATTTTCTCTTGACTCTCCGATAATTGAGACATACGCTCTCATACTGATTGGAAATAGTTGATCGTTATCTAATGTAGAATAAATGCCATCTGACAAATAAATTGTCCTGGGATTATCTGCATCTGCTGTGATCACACGCAAAGCCTGATTAATTGTCTGTAAGGGGATTTCTGCTGTTAATCCACTGTTTGTGTCATCACCTTCTGGTGATACGTACAAATTAGCTTCAACTCTCTCGTATTTGTAATTTAGTACGTGGAAAAACATGTCATAATTTTGATTATATTCACCATCTCCCTGATAAAATTCATAACCAAAAGGTTCTGAAACTGTAAATGTATCGACTATTACATTTGTATTTACTCCAGCCCCTAAGGAATTGTGTATATCAAAACCTAAGGGAGAAAAATTATTATAAATATTACACCTATTAGCAGGTGAAAAAATAATAGAATTTGTCAGGAAATAACTGGCAATACCTCCACCTAGTTTTGATGCCTGATTATATCTTATAGTACTTCCGGCTAAACTAACCTGACCCCCCTCAATCTGAATACCCCCACCACACCTTGCTGAGTTATACTCAATGATGCAATTTATAATCTGAACTTCAACATTAGTTGCATAAATCCCCCCTCCATACCTTCTTGACCCATCCAAATAACCAATACCATTCGTAATTGTAAATCCCCTCAAAGTTGTTCCTGCATTTTCCTCATTATGCACTGCCACACAGCATCCGGTCTGATTGCCATCAATAATTGTGCTGTGAATATAATCTCTGTTCCCAGTAATCATTTCCAGACTTGCCAAAGTTATGGTCTTGCCATTAAAATCTGCATTCTCAAAATACCTGCCGGGATATACAAGCACTGTATCACCATCCACCGAAGCATTGATCCCTTCTTGAATAGTTGCATAATCTCCCGATCCGTCTATATTCACTTCAATTATGGTTCCGCTTAGTAGATATCCAAAAATCAGCATAAGAAATAAGAACGTGGTATTTCTCATTATTACCTCTCGAAGATCCTCCGAAGCTTCACGCGAAGGAGGACACTATTTATAGACCCCTGACGCCCCTCACAGGACGCCAGGATTTTTCATTCACGTAGGGGCAAATCATCATTTGCCCAATTATGAACAACAACATTTAAAAAACTGGGCGAATAATGATTCGCCCCTACTTCATTAAAATCACTTTATCATTCACGATATCTTCACCAACCTGCAGTCTGATGAAATAAACACCGCTGCTGACTTTGTTACCGTTATCATCTGTTCCGTTCCAGACGATATTGTAATCACTTGGGCGGAACAATTCATCAACCAGTCTCTTCACTTTCTGACCTCTGATATTGAAGATTTCCAGTTCTACATCCTGGGTTTCTTCCAGACTAAATGATACAGTTAATTCCGGATTGAATGGATTGGGGTAACAGTATAAGTTGTATTGTGGCGGGACAATTTCTTCCAGATTACCTTCAAAAGAAACTTCATAATGTGTTCCCGGCATACCTGTAATCAGGTTCCTTTGTTCATATTTCTCAGTTTCTTCATTATACACTCTATAAGTGTTTCTATGCTCCACTTCACTGCGGTCATCATACCAGAAGGCAAACTCAATCTCCTGCCCCTGTTCTTCTTCCAATATGTAAGCACAGATCTGGCTGATCGTATCTTCCACAACCTGTGCTCCTCGGCATACATCATTGACGTAAATTGCAACTTCATTAGGGATGTCATTTTCATCAAATTCGGCATAAACAGGTATGTAGTCTATGTCATCACTAAAAGTAAAATGCTCTGCTTTAGGACGATAAACGGGTTCTGAATTACGTGAAGGGGTTTCCCAGTTAAATTCATGGTCTTCATCATCTGTGGCAATTACTACACAATCCATATAGTTGATATAGCACGATTCCGGAGTTCCACTCCAGGGAGGATCTCCGTCTCTTTTCGTAATACACCAGTCCTGGGTTTTAATCGATGTAGCATCGTCAAGTACAGCCTGAGGAAAAGCATCTAACACCAACTGACTGTCTTCCAGAAAATATCCAAGCCAGTTCTCATCATCTAAATAATATGTATTTAGATCAGTGTCAGCTTAACATAACAAGCCTCTGGAAAACATTAAGCACCCAGTTCCATTATCTTTCTCCATCTTATAACCATAAACGCTGTAAATATCTCGTTCATAAGTCCAAGACCAGTTACCGTTGTCATATTCTCCAATCTCAAACTCATCATCCTCATCTTCAAACCACACAAAAAGTCCGTCAGGATTTGGATTCCAGCATTCTAATGCCTCTTCAACTCCTATTGACTGTCCTGTATTTAATGCTACTGGCTGAGAAAATGGTAATCTGGGATAACTTCTCCATATATACGTAATTTCATGATCCCAGATATAAACGTCCTGCTCATGATATTTCCAGCCCCTATCGGGTAATGATCCATCATCATCATCATCAGAACCAGGGTCGCCTTTATCGATACAAGGACTATAATATTCTAAGCTGTAGTCATCACCGGATGCATCAACAAATTCCGGATCATCATCAAAGTTGCCTGTTCCTGCATGGTCATTATAAATACAACAATATGTCACATTATTCTGTGAGACCTGATTATTAGTAGCATCATTCCAGATGATTGAATTTGTAACTAAAGTGTTTGAGCATGCATCAAAATATATTCCCGGATTATCTACATCACATTCGTTATCAACAATTGTTAGTTTATTCAAAGTCAAGGGATCATTTTGTGTACCATTTGAGTTTGATATACATATACCGCTTCCATGATCATACGATGTGTTTTCATATACAAGTAGATGTTCAAATGTGAGAGTGCTATAATCAAGATATGCGGCGTATATTCCCCCTCCCATACTGAATTCTGAATTGTTTGTACTATCATTATTATGAATTGTTAAATCCGTCAACGACAATGTTAACAGGTTTCCAGAAATTCCGGACGCATATATTCCTGCACCGAGATATACACATTCATTATCAGAAATAATGCAATTCTCCATTGTTAAGCTTTCAGAAACGTTGCCATAGAAACAAACTCCACCGCCGTTCCCATCGCAATCATTATCGGTTATTGTGCAGTTTTGAATTGTTAACTCAAACTCGTCATTTCCCCTAAAATAGATCCCTCCACCATCATTAGAAACGCTATTTCCAGTTATTATACAATTTGAAATAGTGACATTTCTATTTTCAATATAAATTCCACCACCATTGTTATCGTATCCTGCTTCACAATCTCTGATTGTAAATCCTGTTATGGTGCTTTCTCCTGTTATATCAGGATCATCATCAGGAATAATTATTCCTTCTTTTATAGAATTTCCATCAATCAATGTACTGGCAGCGCCTGATGTTCCTGTAAGTATGAAATAGTGATTATCAAAATCAACAGTTTCTTCATAAGTCGCTGCTGCAACATTAACAATATCTCCATCGCTGAGCGCTGTAACTGCTTCCGCAATTGTTTTAAAAGGACTTCCCTGGCTACCGTTTCCTGTAGATCCAACTGTGCCATCTACGTACCAGTTAGTTTGAGCGAGTAAAATTGAAAACGAAAAAAGGCATAATGCCAATATGAAATATAATTTTGCTTTACACATAATATTCTCCTTAGGAGTTTGTAAGCAGTTCATTCGAATCGGCTGCCTGTTCTTTTTAGCGGGAGTGCAGGCAGTCTATTATTCGATCACAAAGATCACATTCAAGCTATGACGTCACATTTTTAATCTTGCTCCAACAAAATGAAGCAGTCATATTAGCCGAATTTAAATTTATATCCATAACAAAACAGTCTTTTTCGATAAAAGTTATTTACTGATAATGAGCTATATATATATATATATAGGCAGTTAAAGTAATTTTAGAAAAACGTAATTCATCTTTCATCTTTAATTTTTCATCTTTCATTAAGCAGTTCCTCCTGCTGATTAAATCCGATTATAGTAGTGACAGAATTTTCTTTTATAATCGAAGATTAATCATCAAAAACAAAAATAAAAGATTGCTCATAATCCTGTCAACAAAAAAACGATGACCAGATCACCTCTTACAAAGTCACGAAAACCTCGAAAAAATATCAGTTAATATGAAAATCCAAAATTTCTCTATAAATGCGGATTTTGAAAAGCATCTCACTAAGCCACCTTGCGAATGTCGCAAACCTTCGCAAAGGTGGCGACTAATAAACATAAAGATATGATTTTAGCCGAATTTCACCATTTTGCGTTAACATTCACCACTACGCAGCTTCCATCCTTCGCTGCAACTATGGTGCAACTAATAGAAATAATTGAAGTTAGCTGTTAGTTTTACTATTACATGCCTTTTACACTGCTAAAACAAAGCACAATCTAACGAAATTCTGTTAGATTGTGCTTTGGTTTCCCTTTCTTTGCAGGGTGAAATGCCTATTGTTGAGTTGAAGAATTCAGAAACCATTAAGTAGCAGGTTTTATTTGACGAATAAAGCAGGATAGAGAAAATAAAACAGAATTTGAAGAGAAAAATCTGCAAACTATATCAAAATACAGCAAAGGAGAAATAAATGGAATATCGTGAAATGAGGTCTGATGAAATCAAACGGATCAGTGAAGTAAAACGCGAGGAAATAATCAATTACGTATATACCACTAAATGTGATGATACTGGTTTTGGACTTGTGACAACTTGTGTAGAAAAATCTCCCCCTGGAGTTGAACCGCCATGGGGAGAAAAAGGAGTTGAACACAGGATTAATAACTGGAAACCTTCGCTGCAGCAAGGCGGGTGCATGTACGGTGCCTTCGACAACGATAGATTAGTAGGATTCGTCATTCTGGGACCAAAACGAGAAGATAATTCCGGTGAAATTGTTGCTATCTTTATAGACAAGGATTATCGAAGGATTGGGATTGCTGGCAAATTGATGAAATGGGCTGAAAAGAAAGCAAAATCGCTGGAGATGGAATCTCTGTTTCTATACTCCAATCCAACGGGATCTGCGATGGGATTCTATTTAAACCAGGGTTTTCGAATCGTAGGTCTGATATCGAAAGAAATCGTAAGGAGCCTGCCCGGAGATATCGTGATGGCAAAAAAAATTTGAGAAATTAACTACACGGATACTGTTCAGTGTAACTCTTTATATAATTACCAAAATTCCTAAAATGAAGATGAAATGTGCACATCTGCTACGCTTTAGGCAGGATTATCGTAATTGACAAAACTAAATTTCCTGAGATAGTTTAGGGAATGTTAAT
>JAIPGO010000071.1 GCA_021736135.1 Candidatus Cloacimonadota bacterium | reverse complement strand
TCATTTATGATAGTAATTGCATCATTACCCTCCCAGCTTATGATTAGTTCATCAAGATTGCAATTAGTTATATATTCCTCCAGATCAATACTGGTTGTTTCATCTTCCAAGAAAGAAATACTATCTGGTAATTCCAATACCGGAATTGATTGAATACTCTCTAAATTTTCTATCCAGGCTGTACCCATCGGGGTAAATTCTTCATCACCGTACCCGGAATAGTATTCAACTGCAACATCGGAAATCTCAGTTTCTGTGCTGGCATCCCAGAATTTGTAAATAATAGTATGTGTTGCAATAAAACCATCGATATCAACGGTTTCAGGATCATCAGCAGAAGCAGTAAACTGCACCATATCAGAAACTTCGCCTGTAATATCAGATTCGAGGATTAGGGCACCTACACATAGTTCGTCATCAAAAACTGCTATTTCATCTCCAGTTTCCAAAAAGATACCATTAATAGATGCTGCCACAATATTAAATGCCATATTATTGTAACCATTCCCCTCATAAACCGGAATGAAATGGTTATAATCCCTAAGCTCAGGAATTGTATGACCAGATAAAATTGGATTCTCGGGTAATTGATTACCAGCAATAATTTCTCCAATTTCATCAATCACAAAAAGAGCATCATCGTTTACCCGGACATAATAACCTTCACCAGGAATGAAATCACCAATAGGGTTGATCCAGTCACCCCAGGGAGCCTGCGAGATAGATGCTCCCGTTTCATCCTGAACCTTAACTAGCACTTCAAGATCGATAAGTTGTTGTATTGCATTCAAGGCATTTTGATTTTCGATACATGGATAGCTGATAATATTCCAACCTGAAATCAAAGGAATATCAAGCGGAAGCTCAGCAGGCATACCTTCGATAGTCAATGAGCAATCAGCTCCCACTCTGATGCAATAACCTTCGGTAATTCCCATATCACCAATAGGATTGATCCAGTCACCCCAGGGTGCCTGCGAAATTGATGTTCCAGTTTCATCCTGAAGCTTTATCAGCACTTCCTCATCAATCAACGCCTGCAAAATATTAACCATATTCAAATTTTCTGGTTCATTATTGAAAGAAATCATATTCCAGCCTGCTATTAATTCAATGGTTTGTTCAATTTTCATTAATCCAGTCAAATCAAGCCAGGCAATACCATTTTCAGCGAAGATTTCATCATATCCGGGATAATATGTGGGTATCACGTTTGTCACTTCAGTTTCTTCCAAAGCACTCCATAATTTATAAATGATTGGATTTCCTGCGATGAAACCATCAATTTCACCGGTAGTGGGATCATCTGCCGAAGCAGTAAACTGTAAAGATTGCTCAATAGGAGATTCCAGTAATCCGGTTCCAACACATACACCTGCATCATAAAAGGCTATTTCATCCCCAAAATCCATATCAATACCATCTATAATAGCAGACACGATATTAAAGGACATATTATTATAACCATTTCCAGCATATGCTTTTGTGAAATGAGTAACAATTATTTCCAGATTATCAGATGAAGCTGCTCTTCCCTGCAGATCATCAACGGTAAAGGTAATAATCTCTCTGCCACTCCAGTTGTTTTCAACATAAAAAGTAACCATATAACCATCAACATTGACTCCAATATAATCATTTTCAGAATGATAAATGTATAATGAATCATCCTCGATATCAGAGATATACTCTGAAAAATCCATATTCACAGACTGGTCACTACCAAACATAATACTGTCAGGAATGTCAATTGTCGGCACATCATTTACAGGACACACAATGATCTCTATTTCTGCTGAATCTGATAATCGATCAACATTATCTTCAATAGTGAAAGTCAGTATTTCTTCTCCAAACCAGTTTTCCTGACTTGTACCCAACACGACTGACAATCCTGTTATATCAATAGTTATCATTGTATTACCAAGAATATATATTTCTAACTCATCTCCATCCACGTCATCCGTATATTCTGTTAAATCAAGGGTTAGCTCTTCATCTTCATTAAATGACATGCTTGCCGGTATATCTAAAGTGGGAGCATCATTTACCGGATTAACTAAAACTGTTACAATAGCTGAAGAGGACAGTCTAATTTGATTATCAGTAGCATTGAAAGTAATCTCCTCAGCTCCATTCCAGTTTAATCCCGCACTAAAAGTTACACTGTATTCCTCTATCATTACAATAATATTCAGATTGTCAACTACTGATAATTCCAGATCATCGCCATCAATATCATAAATATATTGCGAGAAGTCCACAGTTAATTCTCCGTCTTCATCAAATGCAAGACTGTCGGGAAGTTCTATAACGGGAACATCATTGACGGGGATAACTATTATATCCATCTCATCAGAAGCAGTAAGGCGACCTTGATCATCACTTACTGTGAGGGTGATCGTTTCTGTACCATTCCAGTTTTCATCTGAGCTGATATTTCCAATTAAACCATTAAAGGTTACTTCAATATATTGATTATTAGTTACAAATAACTGCAATTGGTCTCCATCAACATCATTCACACAGGTGGAAAAATCGAAGAACAAACTGCTATCTTCATCAAATGCAAGACTGTCAGGAAGTGTAATTTCTGGTGGATGATTTCCTATACCTACCAGTTCTTCAATCCAGGCATTGCCAATCTCGACAAATAGTTCATCTCCATATCCAGCAAAATAATGAGGAGTAACATCTGATATTTCAACAAATTCACTGGCATCCCAGATCAAATAAGTGATTTCATTACCTGCAATGAATCCGTCAATATCTCCTGTCGTTGGATCATCCGCAGATGCTGTAAATTGAATGTAATTACCTATGGGTCCCTCCAGAACTCCAGCACCAACACAAATATCTCCATCAAAAAAGGCAATTTCATCCATTGCAACCAAATCAATACCATCAATAGTAGCATCGGATATATTGAATGACATATTATTGTATCCATTACCTTCAAATACTGGAATAAAATGATTTCCTGCGCTATATACAATAACTCCACCATCATTTAAGTTCATAATACTGTAAGCATTGTAAGTGAAATTGGAGATGTGAAGTATAGAGTTTCCAACGTTTATAGTGCTGAATTCCAGATTGAGAATTGCTCCATTTCCTGCTATTGGATCAGTGTTCATATATGCTACATTGATATGCCCGTTTTCATCATTAGCTAATACAGTTCCACCTTCGGCGATTGTTCCAGGCAAATCACAATCAATATATTCAAGGATAGATGTATCATACTCTAATTCGAATTGATATGAGATTATACTCCATTCTTCTAAAATTTCAGTTGTCGATATACTTATCAGGACAGTATCATCTACCAAAGCTGGTACTTCAGGGACAGTGATAACAGATTCAAGTACCGCTGGTCCTAAAACATAAACTTCAACATCATCTGAAGATATTGCTCTTGATATTCCATCATCAACTGTAAAGGTTAAAATTTCCATCCCGACAAATCCAGGTTCGGAAGAGAAAGTAACAATTAATGAATCAAATTCGACAGTTATATTCTCATTGCCGGTTACTATAATTGAAAGCTCATCCCCGTCTTCGTCTAACACATATTGTGAAAAATCTATAATCAGATTCTCTTCGGTGTTAAAAGTAAATGATTCCGGCAACTCAATGGTTGGGGTGTGATTGATATTATTTACTGTAATGTAATCTATCTTTAACTCCATTGATGTTTCACGTCCATCGCCATCTGAAACAGTCAAGCTCACACTGTAAACTCCAGCTTCGTTATATGTCCACACCGGATTCTGATCGTAACTGTCAATTACAGTATCATTATCAAAATCCCATTCCCAACTTACTGGATTGCAAGCAGATAGGTCTGTAAATTGCACTTCCAGTGGTACAACACCAATTAATGGCTCTGCAATAAAATCTGCTGCTAATTCCCAAATTGTTACTATAACTTCAACATCATCGGATGCTATCGCTCTTTCCTGATTATCATCAACTGTAAATGTCAGTATTTCTGAACCAGTCCAATTCTCTAATGCTCCCAAAGTTACATTCGTACCTTCAATTAAAACAGTGACGTTCTCATAACCTGATGCTGTAATACTCAAATCATCTCCATCTACATCACCAATATAAGAAGTGAAATCTATTTCCAGAATGCCATACTCGCTAAAAGTAAAATTATCAGGAAGAACAATTACCGGAGCATCATTAACCGATTCCACTAACACGTACATACTATCCATCACAACAGTCCTGAAGATATTATTATCAATATTGATATAAACCAGTTCTTCTCCAAACCAGTCTGCCGAAGCTGAAATTTGTAATATCAGACCTTCATTACTGATATCTATCTCATTATTGCCACTCCAACTGATTGTTAACTCCTCCATATTATCATATGTTATATACTCAGCCACATTGATACTGGTTGAGTCGTCTTCAAAGAAAGAAATATTGTCCGGCAATTCCAATATTGGTGCTCCATCATTAACCGTTATGTAATCTATCTTTAACTCTGTGGTTGACTCTCTCCCATATTCATCATTGATTGTTAAACTCACACTGTAAATTCCCAGTTCGTTATAAATCCATTCTGGGTTCTGCACATAACTGTCAATCACCCCGTCATTTTCAAAATCCCACTCCCAGGATAATATCGACTCTGGAGATGTTGACAAATCTGTAAATTGTACTGTGAGTGGAGCATTTCCTTGAACAGGATCTGCGATAAAACCTGCACAAAATTCTATATTCTCCATAATCGTAAGAAACTGATTTACTTCCACATTAGCAAAAACATTAGTATTTCCTCCCGGCCATTCTATTATCAAAGAATCAATTATTGCAGCATCTCCAAGACCAAATTCTGCATTTAAGCTGCTTTGGCTTTGATGTCCTGTGTCACCCGATATTTCTCTAAGCTGCCATTTATCGATTCCACCTATATTTGCTTTAACTCTAACCTTTGCCCCTATAGCTGAACTATTTGAAAAGGTACCAATGCATTTGATATTGATCCAATTGTTATTGTTTCCATTATTGATATAAAAAAGATTATTTTGGTTATAGGCATTGCCGACGTATAAATCTAAATCACCATCATTATCATAATCTGCCCAGGCTGACTGCCAGCTATTGCAAAAATCATCTACAATATCACCAGACATAATTCTTGTGAAATTACCATAACCATCATTTTCATAGAGAAAATTAGGCTCAATTTCCCATACAGTATTATCTGCATTAGCCACATACAAATCAAGGTCTCCATCATTGTCATAATCTCCCCAAGAACAACCAACAGATACACTAACTTCATTAACAATAATTCCTTCCGTAACTTTTGTAAATGAACCATCTGTGTTGTTTAAATAAAGACAATTATTTTGCTGCCAGTTTGCAACAAATAAATCGGCAAATCCATCATTGTTACAATCCCCCCAGGCAGCACTATAAGTTTGACTGACATCATTGACTATGGCTCCTGTAGTCACCTTAAAAAATGTTCCATCGCCATTGTTTCGATATAGAAAATTCCTGTTCCAATTAGGTACGAGCAGATCAATATAACCATCATTGTTATAATCAGCCCAGACTCCTCCCCCTGAAGCTCCATCATTAACAATTTCGCCTTCAGTTATCTTAGTGAAACTGCTATCACCATTATTCCTGTAGAGAAAATTATTTCCGTTACTGTTTGCCACGAACAGGTCCAAATAACCATCATTATCATAGTCTGCCCAGGATGCACTATAAGATTGACCTCCATCATTTACAACTATGCCAGTTGTAATCCGAGTAAAATTTCCACCTCCGTTGTTATGATAAAGAAGATTAGATTGAGTCTCATCGGCAATAAACAAGTCAATATTGCCATCATTATCATAATCTCCCCAGGCAATACCTTCTGAATAACCGGGACAGTTTACGATATCACCGGTTGTTACCTGAGTAAAGCCACCATTTCCATCGTTATGATATAGATAATTATATTGATTTTCCTGGTTAACAATAAATAAATCCTGAAATCCATCATTGTCATAGTCTGCCCATGAAACTCCATGTGTGAAGCTCTCATCATTTACTAAATTTCCCGTCGTCACCTGAGTAAATCCCAGATGATCATCAACGAAGATATAATTATTCCTGATGTAATTTGCTGTGTTATTACCATCTGAAATTGATAGTTGAACAGAATATTCACCCGCCTCATTATAGTTCCAGCTCGGGTTCTGCTCATAACTGTCTATCACGCCATCATTCTCAAAATCCCATTCCCAGGAAAGTATTTCTTCCTCAGATATCGAATGATCTGTGAAATTAACTAACAAAGGAGATAAGCCACTCAATGGTTCTGCCGTAAAAAAAGCAGCAATGGAAACTGTGGAAGGAATTTCATTGCTTTGAATTGCTCCATGGATTAATCCATTATTTTGTGATATGCTATTATCAATTGCCATGTTATCTAATATTGCGTCAAATTGCCAAAAACCAACTAATCCTTCTTGGTTTAGAATCCCTTGCGGCTGATACATATTCTCAAAGATTTCTTCTTCTGATAAGTTTATATTCCATATTGACACATCATCAATATTGCCCTGAAATGAATGCTCCGTATGATCATTTGCTAATGCAATCTGAACCTCAGCCGTTGGATTCGATAATTGATCACTATACGTGAATTCTCCTGCCGGTTCACCATCATACCAGAATTGATAATCCTCACCGACTTTTACAATTCCCACATAATGCCACCCTCCGGTAATATAGCGATCTTCACTTTGTTCATTACAACATCCAGTAAGATTATAATTCCATGCATGAAATCCCAATTTTGCCATTGGTCCTGATTCTTTCACAATGAATAAAAACCATTTAAGTGATGCAACGCCACTTACATTAGTCTGGTGAATTAACGAAGTATGCATTCCAATATTATCTCCTGTTGACTGCAGGACTTCGGCATTTATCCACATAAATATCGAAAAATCTTCTCCGGTTATAAAATCAAATGCTTCATCGTCCGGTATACTTACATAATCATCAACACCATCAAATAATAAAGAGTAACTGCCATCCCTTCTCTGGCTATACTCGAAGTTCTCCACCATGGGTACACTGTTACACCATACTATTGCTATCATAAGCAGCAAAGTCATTAAAACAAATCTTTTCATCATTCCTCCCATTGGAATTATTCTTTTATTATCACTTTAATTTCTTGCAGAATCCTTAACTAACTAATTATTCCGTTTCTCAAGCCATATCACTGGGATAGCAGACGGCGACACGTCTATTAATGCTATCTCTTTTTTTAAAGATCAATATTTTTTATATAACAACGCTATCGCTAAAAAAAACAATTTTAGTTAAAAAAAATAATCAGCAGTAATTTTCCAAAATAGAAGCTTAATCCCTTTTCAACAATTATAAAAATCCATTATCAATGCCTGTTTGTTGAGCTTCTCCCTATTTTCTATATTCAGCGATATTCACTGTAATTAATAATATTATGTCAAGAATAATTATTTCTATTCTCTTCAATTATTATTTGATATTAAGAAGCTCTCTTTGAATTATATCTTATTTCTGAAAATATCGATCACTCTGCAAGTTAATAATATTTTGTATGTTCTTTTTATCTTAGTAAAATGAATATTCAACAAGATTCTGGCGTAAAACTTTGTAGTAAATTGACATGTCAATTTGTAGAAAATGATAAGTGGTAGTTCAATAAATCAAACGCTTAAGTTTCCATCCTTCGCTAAGTTTTCTCTCGATCTGCGAGGGAAATGAACACTATCTGGATTGGTGCTTGGAAATGTCAGAGAAAGGAATTGATAATAAAGCGAAGGCAGGAATTGCCGGATTCCTGCCTTCTTTTTCAAGGAGTGAGAGGTTTTTTTATTATTTCCCGGGAGGTGAATATAAATTTTCGGGATTACGTTGACCCGGCAGGTCAAGATACCAGTCTTCATATTCCCAGGGACTTTCTACCCAGTCATCAAAATAGGGATAGGCATCAAGTATGGAAGTTCTTTCCAGGGGATATGGTGCAGCAATGGGCAGCATAAACACCCAGGGCAGATTATTTTCCGTTCTGTAATATCTCCATTCATCGGGAATGCTGGTATCATCCATCGTACCCCATAGATTTAGATCAGCCAGTTCAGTAGGCGGATAATCTGCAGGATGAATCTCGTGAGAACGGACACCATTCGTAAATATAAAGGGATTATAAGGTGGTTCATACCAGGGCATCATCACCATTCTCATCTCACTGTTATAATAAAAGTCAAAAGTCACGGTATCATATTCAGCATCAAAATGGGTTTGACCCTGCTGAGTATTTATAAATCCCCCTCCTGCACCAGGCAGGAAATCCCGGACATTATCACAAAATACCACTGTACGGTTATCTGCTTCCACGTAAGAAAGTCCATTGCTTGATGTAATATTGGAAAGCTGGAAATTTTCCGGGAATTGAATAGCAAAACCTATCGTGTATGATGCACCTATGGCAGCGACTTTATACGCTATTTCAAAATATCCGGTATAGTCATCACCGACCATTTCCGTTACATAATAAGAGAAATTCCCGTAAATAACCAGATCATTGATATCATAATCACCCTGTTGCGGCCAGTTATCTTCAAAGGCAAGCATGCCATACTGTCCCACTCCGGGAGAGGAACAACTGATTAAATATGCGTCCGGCATCATGTTCCAGGAGCCATAATAGAATTCGTATGGATTTTGAGTATTTCCTAAATTTTCTGCAGCCGTTACGTATTGCCAGCTATCCATGAGATAAACCTGGTTTTCGGAAGCATCATAATAGCGAAAATTGATCAGATGACTGGATGTATTTGGCAGATACATAATGGTGGTAAAAAGCACGCGGTTATCAGGCAGCAGGGTAGCGCCAGGATAAATGCCTCCTGTTACTCCTATGCAGGTATTTCCCAGAAAACAGCCGAACATATCAGAAGTATCATTATTCCAGGCAGCGGCATTTTCATCATAAGTTTCACTGTAGATTGTGGAATAATATGGTGAAGTGCTATAACTCCAGGCGGGAGCTTCACGACTGCTGCTGTTATAAGGCGAATTAAAACTGCCCGTAACTGAACCGGTTAGATCATCCAGACGGATAACCTCAAACTCAAAGAAATCACGATTAGCGTTAACGAGAAAAATTGACGTCTTACTGGCAGGCAGCGTGATATTATGAGAGAAGCTGCCCTGATCATCTGTGTAAGCCTGTAAAAGCAGATTACTATTTTCACCGGGCAGGGCATCAAAAATTTCCAGGTATGCCCCTCCGATCGAAGCGCCGGATAAGGTGGATTGGAACTCCAGAGATACCGTTATTGTCGTATTAAACATGAAGTCAGGATTTGCAACCAGATTGTTTATGGGATTCGTTTCAGTCTCGCTGCTGGAGTCACAACCGTTGCTTATGACCAGAAAACAGGCCACGAGTATAAAATAAAACAATTTAAACTTCATCAATCCTCCATTAGGAAAAATATTAATTTATTTTTTCCTGAATTTTTCAGATATATTAGCAAAATCCATACCATAATGAAACTTTTTTTAAAAATATTATTTATCAGGTTATTATGTGCCAGATAGCTCCTACGACTGGAATGCCTTGTGTCCATATCCGGCAATCCTGGAAATAAAAACGGTCAATATCTGAGAGAAATTCAGAGTTTAAATGGGCTCCTGCTGCTCTTTGGCATCTTTCCGGAGGTCAATGTTTTCCAGTTCCTGAAAGGCATCACGCACTTCTTTTTCCACGGCGTTCAGCTTCTTGTTCAGTTCCCTGATCAAGGCTGCACCGCGTTTAACTTTTTCTGCCAGTTCATCGATAGGTGTTTCCTGACGATCAAGGCTGTCGATGATCTTCTGCAGTTCCTGAAATTTCTCTTCATAATTAATTTTTTCCATTATTTATCCTCCAGAATTTGAGATACGGTACTTTTGATCTCACCGTCATTAAAGCGAGTTATCAGTTCCGCATTTTCTTTTAGCTCATGCACGGATTTCACCAGCTTATGCTGTTGATCATAAACCAGGGAATAACCTTTTTTCAGGTTATTGACCGGATCATGGGCGCGCATGAGTTTTCCGTATTCCTTCAACTGACGCTTCTGCTCAGTCAGCAGTCCGATATATTTGAAAAGCTGAAAAGAACTGATGCAATAGCCCAGATCAAGCTTCAGCTTCTGCAATTGCCCATCAGGCGCAGACCTGAGTTTCTGCTGTGTAACCTGTAAGGCCAGTTTTGCCTGATTAATGCGGATTGACGTCTTATTGCGTAAATTATGCGCTTGTTCGCTGATCCGGCTTCTATTCTTTTGCAGATTCATTTTCGGAAATGTTTTCAGCATTTCCACAGCCCGGGACAGCAGATCAAATTGCCTTCGCAGTTCCTTCTGCCAGTGAAAATGCAGCCTGTCCTGAAAATTATCGAGGTTCATCTTCAGATTTTCATATCTGGCAACGAGGTTTTCCGCTACTGCCGTCGGTGTCTTAAAACTTGTATGCGCCACATAATCCAGTACGGATGTATCTATCTCATGCCCGATAGCCGTCCACACGGGTATGGCATATTCACTGATTGCCAAAGCAATTGCCAGATTATCAAGACTATAAAGATCAGATTTACTGCCTCCGCCCCGTGTGATGATAACCAGGTCAATATCTAATCTGCTCAAGACCTGCAATCCTTTCAAAATGCTGGTTTCCGTGGCATCTCCCTGCATTCTGGCATCTGCCAGAAAAACCTGAAATCCCCAGGGTGCCGTATTCAGGGTTTTCATAAAATCATTATAAGCTGCGCTGCTTCCGCTGGTGATGAGCCCAATGCGCTGCGGTAGAAAGGGCAGAGGACAGCGTTTATTAAGCTCAAAGCGTCCTTCATTTTTCAGACGGGCAATGATCTCCTGCCGCCGGCGTTCCATTTCTCCCAGATTCAGGCTGGGGTCTGCATCACGGATTTCCAGAGCCAGTCCATAAGTGTCATGATAAGTCAATCGGCAAAGGAATCCATATTGCAGCCCGTTTTCCATTTTCAACTGCAAACCTGACTGCCGGAATTTGCGATTGATATTCTGATATACTCCCTGCCAGAGCCGCACTTCGATCCGCGCTACGGTTCTGCCGGATTTATCTGTTTCGATCAGTGCGGCATAATAATGCCCGCCCCTTTCGGAAACATTATAAAGCTCTCCGCGTACCCAGAATTCCTTATCCATTCCGGGTGCCAGATATTCTTTGATCCGCTTTGTTACTGCTGAAACAGGAAAAAACTGCATCATAAAATTTCTATTTTTTTAGAACAGAATCCAGTTCTTTCAGAAGATATTCCTTATCTTCCTTACTTTCCACATCTGCTGCGGCTTTTCTGCCCAAATCTATAAATTCTTCCGCAGCTTCTTTATTTCCCAGCAGATGCTGAGCACGTCCCAAAGCTTCATAAGCAAAACCAAGATTAAAACCTGTGATGTCATTTTCCTGACATATCCGCAAACAGGCCTGAGCATGATAAAGGCATGGTTCCGCTCTTTCTAATAAAGAATAAGCCCGGCTGATCTGCCATTCGCCCACAGCCCAGTTATCGGCTGTTCCAACCACCTGCCAGTGTGCGCGCGAAGCATGAGCCATATTGATCATATTCAGGTCATCATCGGCTGTCCGGTCTATTTTATCCATCACTTCCCAGCATTTATTAAAAAAATCAGCCGCAAAAAATCGATGAGCCTGGGTTACTGCATCTTCTTCAGCAGGAGCCTGCTCCGCTGCCTGATCATCTGCAAATAGCACAAGAATAAGAATGAGAATAACAAAAATTAATAATAATCTCATATTTACCTCCCTATAAAAAGGCATATTATTTTCCCGCCAATTATTGTCAATTAATCAAGCAACACAGCCAGACCTTCACTTTTGGGTCGATCTTCGACCTGGAAGGGAGACCAGAAACGAAATTGCGAGATTGAGAAAATGCGAAAGTGAGAAAAACAGAGAACCGTATTAAGAAACTCTTTACCACCATTTCTTCGCACAAGGCTACGGCACGTCAGGCAGGTTACACTGTTCTTTACGGAGTTTAAATTTTGATATTTACTCTGTGTTCTTTACTGATTCTGTAGTGAAAATTGTTTTTAAATTTCGAAACTTCTCCTCTCTCAGTCCAGAACTCCAGTAGTCATGTTTTCAAGCAGTCAATTAGTCAAAAATCCCCATCCAGATTGCAGTTCACCGTATTACATTTTTTTGATTTTGTGGCACTCCGCTGGCAGAATTTATCTTTTAAAATCCGAGAGTTTTGTTTCGAGGTCTTTAACCTGGTCTCTCAGTTCTTTAATGCGGAATTCTCTGCCGATGAACAGTTCGTGATAGTGTTCGAGTTCTCTGTTTTTCTCCAGCACTTCACCGATACGCTCTTTTACCAGTTCTTCCAGATGCAGCTGATATTTGACCAGTTCGAGTTCAGCTTTCTTCCTGTCATTAATATCCTGAACAGTGATGACAATGCCGCTGGAACCAGTTTTAAATGAAAGAATAGCAGTGAAAGTTACCTTTACGTAGATAGAATTTTCGTCTTGTCTTTTGAGCAGACAGTCTGGTAAACGCTTTATATTATCAGAGCTGCCGATCATAGCCGCAACGGGATTTTCCAGAGGAATGTCAGTTGAAATATCATGCAGTCTTAAAACCTGATCTGCTTCCAGATCTATAAGATCAACCATATTCCTTCCGGTCAATTTTTCTGCAGCGCGATTAAGGAAAGTGATTTTTCCTTTATCATCAGTGATGATGACACTGTCATCAATGCTGTTAATAGTTGTTTCCAGCCATTTTTCACTATTTCTGATCTGTTTTAAAATTGCAGAAATGCGCAGGAAAGAATTTATTCTGGCAGTGAGTTCAACTCTGGTTATGGGACGCAGCAGGTAGCCATCTGCACCGAGATTTAAACCGGAAACCTGATGTTCCGGTTTAGTCATTACCCCAGAGATCATTACCACGAAGACATCGGTGAGTTCCGGATCGGATTTGATCTTTTGGCAGATCTCAAAACCATTTAATTCCGGCATATTCACATCAAGCAGAACGAGATCAGGTTTTTGCTTAACAAGCTTCAGTCCTTCTCTGGCTGAGGATGTGGAAATGACCCTATAACCTTCAGATTTCAGTATACGGCAGGTAGTTAGTAAAACGTCGGGATCATCATCAACAACCAGGATCTGAATATTATTCATCCTGATTGCCATCTGTAAGAGAGGTGAATATAGGTATATTTACCTGCATCCAATTGTAAAAAGGAAGGAGTTCAAAAGAAGATGCAGCAGAAATATCCTGGATGATAACTTCTATCCAGATACTGAGATGGGCTGACCAGAAAGTGAGTTGGAATCCGTGTGAACGGTAGGCTCTGAAAACCCAGAGTACTGTTTCCACCAGAATGTCGGGATCAAATTTCACGAATATTGATTCCATGAATCTTGCCATATTATGAGCATTATCTTTCATCATGGAAGAGTTCTCTTTACCGATGAGTTTATCCAGATCTTCTCTGGCCATCAGTTTACCTATCACCGTTTCTGCCATAGTATCTTTTTTTGTGCTATACTCGGCTGCTGCTTCCCGGGAAGGCTGCTTTAGTACACGGGCAGAAGTATCAAGCGAAGCTCTGTTCATACTACAAACCTCCTGTTATTTATTCAGCGGGATGGAAAAACTAAAAGTAGAACCCTTATCTACAACGCTTTCCACCCATATTTTTCCTTGATGAGCAGCTATGATCTTTTGAGATATAGCCAGACCTAATCCACTGCTCTTTTTCACTGACAATTTTTTGCGGTCTTTACTGTAAAAGTCAAAGATTTCTTTAATTTTATCAGGACTGATACCCATGCCGGTATCCCGGACGGTGATGGTAAGATGTTCAGCATCTGCAGTTAATTTCACCAGGATATCCCCGCCCTTTTCCGTATGTTCAATAGCGTTTCCCAGGAGGTTATTCAGTACCTGTTCAATCTTGCTGATATCACAACTGATAATTATATTTTCAGGTGGTAATTCGAGAGAAAGTTTTAATCCGCTGGTTTCTGCCATTATCTGGTGCTGCCTGACGTTATCCCTTAAAAGGTCAGCTATACTACAAGAGGAATATCGCAGAGAAAGCTGCCCGGCCTGAATGAGAGAAACATCAAGAAAATCATTGATTATCTGACTCATAAAGAGAGCATTTTTCTGCATCCGGTCCCATAAATAAGCATCTTCCTCAGTGAGTTGTGCTGACAGGTTTTCTTTCAGGATTTCAGCAATATTGAGTATTACTCCTGACGGGTTACGCAAATCGTGCGCAGCCATGCTCAGAAACTGATCTTTCAGTTTATTCAGTTTAGCAAGTTCACTATTCTGCTTATGCAATTGACGCGTAAGGCTGTTTAAATTGTTATTCAATTCTATGATCTCCTTGCGCATATTCTCCTGTTCTCTGGGGTCGCTGCGACCCACAATCAGAAAAAGTGAACCGAGATCAAAAAAACGAAAATAGAGCGATTGAGGTAACCCCGTGAAAGTTTTAATATTGAAAAGTTTGTCTTCGGGTATTTCTTTAAAAATCTTTCGAGGTTCTACAACATGAGTGAAATCGAGAAATAAGTCATTAATTTTGTAATTCAAGGGATCAAAACCCAGGAGCTGCTTTGTGTAAGGATTACTATCTGTGATACGTCCATTAGAACTGCAGATGAGCAGAAAAAGAGAGGCTTCGGTAAAAACATATTTCCGCAGGATATCCAGCATATCAACGGGCATTTCAATTTTCCTGCTGCCGGATCAGATTTTCCAGATCTTCAAAACCTGCGGCATAATGCACATCAGAAAATTCAGTGGTAATTTCCCTGCCGCCCCAGAGAAAAGCCTGACCTCCAACCAGAATGAACAGCCCGGGAAATTCGCGGCGTACCACTTCCACAGTTTTCCAGAGGTTCTGCATATTGAAATATATGGCGATGGAAAGTCCCAGTATATCCGGTTTTTTTGTATCAACGTATTTGAGAAGATCATCCAGAGGTGTGTTGCTGCCCAGGTAATAACCATTCCAGCCATTGAGCTCAAATATGTCTGATACCATCTGCGACCCAAGCTGGTGATATTCGTTTGCCACGCAGGCAATAACAGCGCTTTTATTCTTCTTTTCGGCAGAAAATAAAACAGGATAGACCAGGTTCAGCATTTGCAGAGTGATAGAAGTTGCCAGATGCTCCACCGCTACGGAAATCTTATTATATTCCCAAAGCCTGCCGATATTATACATGGCACGCTGAAATAGGTTAAGATATAAGTCCCTCACGTCAATTTTCCCGGATAGCAGCTTCTCCACCAGCATACTGCACTGACGGCGGTCACCGGCAAGAAGATCCTTCTGGAAGGATGTAAAAATTTCTTCACTGATCTTAGAAACCATAAAACCTCTTTTATAAAATCCTTTGCACAACATTTAATAAGTTAATAAGCAACAGGAGATTGTCAATAGCATTTTCAATTAATAATATTGAGTCATTCCCTGATTCTTACGCATTCTCTCATTAACCCCCATTTTTAAATGGGGGGGTCAATATTGATACTAACGTATAGTCGCTTCAGCGAGTTCAGCTTATTTGATAATAAGATAAAATAATATTATTAATATTCAGACAGATAATGAGAAGTGGCTGAAGCCACTGGACATCATTTCTTGGGATATAAAAACACCCAGATGAATCTGGGTGCTAATGAAAGAATAAAAGAATAAATCACTAATACATCTTACACCTATAATTATATATTTCAAGAGAATACAATCATCATTGCAGTAGAAAACCGGGGGATGACAGCATTTTCAATTAATTCAATCATTCCCTGAAATTTCCTGAATTGTTACACTTCCGTTTACACCGTAGGGGCAGACCTGCGTGTCTGCCCTCCTTTCCGTATGCCTGCTCTCATATCCTGTGCGCCTGTACCTATCATATTGTGTGCTTACCCCTTTTATAATTATAACTGTTAACCATAATGACAGTTAAAACCAATATTAGCTCTCATTCCGGAAGCATTATTTCTATTCAGTCACTACTAAGGCACCCAATGAGTAGTCTCCAGGTATCTCAACTGGGCTTCGTATAACAAAATAATGTTATACGAAGCCCAGTTGAGATACCTGGAGTGTACTACTTAGTTACTTAATAGGTACTTAGTGCCTTACTCTGTGGAATTACTTCAGGTGTTTGAATATGTAAGGAACTACAAATCAGGTTTAAAATTTAAAAGAGAATTCATCTGAGTCAAGAGGTTTTGGATAATATCCTGAAAATTTTGTAATCCCCAACGTTTTTAAGTTGCTGATCGCTGGTCGTGTTCATTCCCCAAACTCACTGCGTTCCCTTTGGTGAACGTCCACTCTTCTTGGATTTCATTTCACTTCTCACGTTTCACGTCTTACTCCTGAACGCAGTGAAGGCTCATTTTCACAGTTTCACAGTTTCTCATTTTCACAGTTTCTCACTTTCACAGTTTCACAGTTTCTCATTTTCACAGTTTCTCAGTTTCTCATTTTCACAGTTTCTCATTTTCACAGTTTCTCAGTTTCTCATTTTCACAGTTTCTCATTTTCACAGTTTCACAGTTTCTCACTTTCAAGTTTTATCTGGGTTTTGTTACGTTGTGTTTTACTACTCTGCCTTTTTCCATGAAAATGACTTCTTCACAGAGGTTGGTGGTGAGGTCGGCAATTCTTTCGAGATGGCTGGAGATTTCGTTTATCTGCATGCGGACAGGAGTGGTTTCGGGGGTAGTAAGCATGTGTGTCATGTTAACGCGGAAGATCTGGTTGCGCAGGTCATCTATGAAGTCATCAGAGGCGAGGACTTTACCGGCGAGTTCCGTATCCTGGCTGGTGAAGCTGGTGATGGCGTCTTTCAGCATTTTTTGAGTTTCCTTGAACATGATGGGCAGGTCAACATATCTAACGCCAACCGAGCGTTCAAGGATGCGGGAGGCGCATTTGGTGATATTGATCACGTGATCACCGATGCGTTCCAGGTCGTTATTCATCTTAATGAGCATAACGATGGTGCGCAGGTTTTTCGCTTCCGGCTGGTGCAGCGCCATCAGGGAAATGGCATCATCCTCCACTTCCATTTCGAGGGTATTGAGTTTATTTTCCATTGCAATAACTTCCGCGAAAAGAGCGGGATTCTTAGAGAATAAGCCGTTCTCAGCTTTTTCCAGCATCAGCAGGGCAAGGTCAGCTTCAGAAGCGACCAGTCTTTTAAGTTCAGTAAGTTTCTGTTCGAGCATTTTATTTTTTCCTTTCTCTATATTTTTATCCGAAAACGCCGCTAAGGTATTCTTCGGTTCTTTTATCAGCAGGGACGGTGAACATGGTTTTGGTTTTATTGAATTCCAGCATTTCACCGAGATACATGAATCCTGTAAAATCAGAGATGCGTCCAGCCTGGGCGATATTATGCGTAACGATGAGGATGGTGACGCGTTCTTTGAGTTCCAGGCAGAGTTCCTCAATTTTGGCAGTGGACTGGGGATCGAGAGCGGAAGTGGGTTCATCCAGCAGGATGATATCGGGATTGTTTGCCAGAGCACGGGCGATGCAGAGTCTCTGCTGCTGTCCGCCGGAAAGTGAAAAAGCGCTGGCATTAAGGCGGTCTTTAACTTCGTCCCAGATCCAGGCACCTTTAAGGCTTTGCTCCACAATTTCGCTGATGCGCTGTTTCTTAACGCCTCTGACCTGCAAGCCATAGGCGACGTTATTAAAGATTGACTTGGGAAAAGGATTGGGCTGCTGAAAGACCATGCCGACTTTCGTACGGATTTCCGTGACATCGGTGCGGGGAGCATAGATATTCTGGTCATTGAGCGTGATTTCGCCTTTAATACGGCAGGTTGGTATCAGGTCGTTCATGCGGTTAAAGCAGCGGAGCAAAGTGGATTTTCCGCAGCCGGAGGGACCGATGAGGGCGGTGATCTTTTTATCATAAACGGGGAAGTTTACGTTATTCAGCACCTGTTTCTCACCGAACCACAGGTTCAGGTCACGGGCATTGATATGAGCAGTTAAATTTTCTACCATTTGCGGTTTTTCCTTATTCTAAATCTGATTGCTATGGCGATTGCGCTCACGAAAAGCACCAGCGCCAGCAGGATAACGGCAGTACCATAAGCGATGGGAACCTGCTCGTTGGGATGAGCACCTTCCGTCATTAAAGCATATATATGATAGGGCAAAGCCATAACTTCGTCCATAACGGAAGTCGGCAAGCGCCTGCTGTAAAATGTGGCAGCAGTAAAAAGAATGGGGGCAGTTTCACCGGCAACGCGTCCAATGGAAATAATAGCGCCTGTGAGAATACTGGGCAGAGCTGTGGGAAGCAGTACGCGCATAATGGTTTGACGTTCCGTGGCACCCAGTCCCAGCGAGGCTTCCCGAAAAGAATGCGGCACCTGGCGCAGTGCTTCTTCGGAAGCATTTATGATGACAGGTAATGCTAAAATACCAAGGGTCAGCGCACCTGCAAGAAGAGAAACATCCATTTTGAGCATCTGCACGAAGACCGTCATACCGAAAAGACCATAGATGATGGAAGGCACACCGGCAAGGGTGTTCACGGCAATACGTACGAGACGCACGAACCAGTAGGGTCTGGCATAACTGACCAGATATATGGCAGTGAAAATTCCGAGCGGAAGTGCAAAACCGATGGAAAGCAAGGTAAGCCAGAACGTTCCTACTATGGCAGGATAGATACCTCCGGCAGTCATATTTTCCCGCGGGGGAGCTGTGAGAAATTCCCAGGTAATAACTTTTCCGCCTTTGACAAAAATGATATAGAGAAATATGATCAGAAAGAACGCCGTGAGGATTATAAAAAAGCGCAGAAGATTTTCTCCGAGGAACTGGGCAATTTTTCTTAAATTATACATAATTGCTTTCTCCTAATATTTCTTCTGCTTATAAAAAGCAAATTCGGAGATGAGGTTAGTTATGAAAGTTATCAGGAAAAGCACAACGGCAATTCCGAAAAGCGCATGGAAATGCAGAGTGCCATGGGCAGTTTCGCCCATTTCGGAGGCGATGGCAGCAGTCATGGGGCGTACGGGTTGAAAAATCGAGGAAGGAATCTGAGGAGACCCGCCGGCAACCATTATCACCACCATTGTTTCACCAATAGCACGACCAAAACCAAGCAGAATACTGCCGATCACACCCGTTTTAGCTGCCGGCAGCACAACGCGGGTAATTGTTTCCCAACGGTTGGCACCAAGCCCATAAGAAGCCTGTCGCAGGCTTTTAGGCACGCTGGAAAGCGCATCTTCGCTCATGCTGGAAATGATGGGAATCACCATGATACCGAGGATTATGGCAGCATTAAAAACATTGAGACCCGTATCGATGTGAAACCATTTCATCAATGCCGGTGAAAGGAATGCCATACCGAAAAGTCCATATACAACGGAAGGAATTCCGGCAAGCAGTTCGATGACCGGTTTAACAATCTCACGAACGCGGGGACGGGCGATCTCGGAAATATATATGGCAGAACCAATACCGAAGGGGATAGCAATGATCAAAGCTCCCAGGGTAGCCAGCAGAGAACCGATGATGAGAGCCAGAATACCAAATTTACCGGGTTCCTGAGTAGGATGCCAGATGCTGGTGCCGATAAAATTCCCGATACGGCTGAAAGCCTGCAGAAAAAGCGGTTTTCCGGGAGCATAACCGATAACCTGACCGGGATTGGAATACGTGGTGTAAGCAACGGTAACAATTTTATTTTCGCTTTTATCCCAGAGAGCGAAAGTTACCGGTTCCGGTTCTTCACCCTGGATTTCCATTTTGACGACAGATTTTTTACCATTAGTGACGATGCCAATGCCGCGGCATTCGCCATAGACAAAAGCTCCGACTTCATCGCCCGGGCTGGCTTTTTCGCCATTTATCGTGATTTCCAGCCAGGCAATTGTGGACTGAGCATATTCCGTTACCTGCCAGGGACGGGGAAATTTCAAAGGCACAAATGTATCCACAGGAAAGCGGTAGTCTGCTTCTGATATATTTTTACCTGACTGCAGCACATTAGAAAAGGCAGCTTCATAAACGGCATCATTAATCTGGTCATAGACGGCAAAATTAACGACTTCTTCCTCACTGCTGCTGTTATGATATATCTTCATATCTGATACGGCATAGCCGTCTTCCAGATATATTTCACCGATACCCCGGCATTCACTGCCCACGAAAGCAGCCAGGAGGTCATTTTCGGAAGCATTTTCACCATCAATGGTAACTTCACAAAAAGCAGTAAGTGAGCTCGGATATTCCGTCACGTTCCAGGGGCGGGGAAATTTATCAGGCATACCTGCAACCGGTAATGCGCCTAAATCATGTGTTATAACAGGCGCACCTTCCACAAAAATACTGATTATGATCCCAAAAAGAAATAAAATAGTTAATAAGGCAGCACTGTATGTGATGCCTTTAAAAATCTTCTCTTTATAATTATTCATTGATTCCCTTTTACCAAAAGAAGGGATCCTGCCTTTCAGCAGGATCCCTGCCCTCTCACTGGGTTAGAAGGTTATTGAAGGCCTATAAATCCGTTTTCTTCCACGAGTCTTTGACCTTCCGGAGAAAGAACAAAATCTATGAAATTCTTCGCCATGCCGCGAGGTCTGCCATTAGTGTACATGTGCAATGTACGGGCAATGGGATAAGTTTTATTCAGCACGGTTTTTTTACTGGCAGTAACGCCATCAACAGAAACGCCCTTCACGTCACTGGAAAGATAACCGATACCAACGTAACCGATAGCGCCAGGAGTGTCTTTTACCGTAGTGGCAACGGCATTATTGGAAGCAAGCATCAAGGCGCTGTCCGTGGAAGCATTTCCACCCATTACGATGGTGGAGAAAACTTCATAAGTTCCGGAGGAAACATCGCGACTTATTACAACGATCGGCATCGAAGGACCGCCAAGGTCTTTCCAGTTCGTGATGCTGCCATTATAAATGGAAGTGATCTGTGCCAGGGTAAGTGCATTAACAGGATTTGAGCTGTTAACTATTATGGCAATGGCATCATTGGCAACGATGTTTTCATAAAGATTAACACCATTGGATTTTGCTTGAACTATTTCTTTGGTTTTCGCGTGACGAGAGGCATCTCCTATGTCAACAGTACCGGCAATAATATTGGCAATACCGACGGAAGAACCGCCACCGCGTACGGAAATATCTGCATCGGGATTAGCGTTCATATAGGCTTCCGCACAGCTTTGAGCAATGGGCAGCACGGTTGTGGAACCGGCAATTGTGAGACTATTGGCATTGCGTCCGGCAAATGCGGGGAAAACAGCCAGAGCCAGGACGGCCAGGATAATTATAATTTTTCTCATTTCTTTTACTCCTTATTGTGAATGATTACAGATTTTCCGAAAATTTCCAGCGTAACTGAGCTTCGATGGAACTGGAATCATCAGCATCTTCATCAAGCTTATCTTTCATCGAATAATTGACCTGCAGCCATAATTTGGGACTATTCTTTTCATCGCGCATCATATAGTAATTCACACCGGCTATGGTCGTGTTATAAGCGCCTGATCCTGCCACATCATTATCAACATCAGTGTTGTTATCATACATATCATAACGGAAAACGAGTTCCAGATCTTTTCCTGTGAATTCCTGCAGACTGATGATCGGTATGATGCTGATAGCCTGATCCGTTACGGCTTCGTAGTCATCCATGTGAGGTTTGTCGGTTTCTCTGGTCAGATATTGCGCCCAGATGTCAACATTGGGTATCAGGGTAATGCGGGCAACCCCTGCCATCATATTATATTCAATTCTATCAGGATTGTCAACATCGTCAATTTTGTCATTGTTCTTGTTCATCATATAATATGAGCCACCAACGGTAAGACCAGCCATCGGAGTCAAACGGACATCAGCGCAGAAGTTCATAGCAGTGTTCAGGTGTTCTCCGGTTTTTTTGTAACCTTCTCCGTTATAAGCGGCGAAAGCATAAGTTCCAAATCCCTGCGGCAGATAACCGCTGATTCCCAGACCATAATCAGTGGAAGCGACAAACTTGTATTTGTCAGATGGGTCTTTTTCGATGGTTACATATTCCCAGTCATAGATGGTGCCGAAATAAGTTTTCATCAAACCAACTGTCAGGTTTGCATCTTCCCAGAGAATGTTACTGAAATCAAGATAAGCATATTTCAGTTTAATGCCGGCGCCATTGCTCATACCTTCATCACTGAAGAAATCCAGATTGAAGCGGCCCTTGATATTGGGTGTGAAAACGGGTTCGATGCGAAAATAGCCGCGGCTCAGGTTCATCTCATTCTGATCAACTTCACCATCGGTCATGTGGTATGTCCAGCGGTTCCACAGTTCCATACTGAATTTCGTTTCGGCGCTGGCGACTGCTGCCAGGCATAAAAATACTACTAATAAAATAAGACTTTTTTTCACTTTTCCTCCTTAGGAATTTAGAAATTCAATTTCTTTTGTCTGTATTCTACGCAGTAGGAGTTAAATTAAAATTAGGGAAATGTTAAGAAAGCGTTAAGAGGATTAAAGATTAAAGATGAAAGACATTATTCTTTAAAACCTGGATGTAATGGTCGTGTTCATTCCCGCTAAGTCAGACGTTCACCAGTGCGCAGCATGGGGAATGAATGACGGAATAACACGTGATTTGTAGAAATGATAGAAGACTTTTTCCACAGCAGATAACCCTGATAGCACGATAAGGAGAAGAAAAGATTGTATTAATCATCCATCGTCCATCATCCATCGTCCATCATCCATCATCCATCGTCCATCGTCCATCATCCATCATCCATCGTCCATCATCCATCGTCCATCGTCCATCATCCATCGTCCATCGTTTTCCGTGTTCATTCCCCATGCTGCGCACTGGTGAACGTCCACTCAGCGTCATGAGAAAAGGTTTTTAAATTTTTACGACTAACGATTAACCACTAACAACTTACGATATTATACATTCGTTCAACCTAATTAAAAACTTTCCACGTAAATCTTCCCTTCCAGACTATAACACATCCCTGATAACCCATAAATCATCACCTATAGTTCTATCCACCAATATCTTAATAACATTTACCGCCCTAAAGGCAGGCTAAGAGAGGCATAGCAGAGGCTCTTAATTTCTCAAATTATTTTATTATTAAGTTAAGCCCTTGAATTAGAACAGTTGTTATAGCTATTTTATATTATTTCTACGGTTTATTAACTACTCACGACTAACGACTAACCCTGAACAAAGTGAAGAACATTTCTATTTTTCTCGTAGATTTTCTCCAATATCCTCCGTAGCCTGGCGAAGATGGACGACTGATCCTGAACCGCACAAAAACGATTCTGAGAATCTCTGCCATCACGGACCAAAATCTTCATGCTAAGTCAGACGTTCACCCAGCGTCACGAGAAAGGTAATTTAATTATCCATTATCCATTATCAATTAAACTAAGTGTTCATTCCCCATGCTGCGCACTGGTGAACGTCCACTTAGCGTCATGAGAAAGGTTAATTACGATGCACTATTCACTGTCCACTGTCACTATTTCATCAAAACAAGCTTTTTCACTTCCTCCACACTACCGCTTCTGAATCTCAGGAAATAAACTCCGGAACCTACACGATGACCACCATCATCATTACCATCCCAAACCACGGAGTTTATTTTACATTTTACATTTTCAATTT
>JAIPGO010000003.1 GCA_021736135.1 Candidatus Cloacimonadota bacterium | reverse complement strand
TTATGGGATAGCTTTCATCCCAGAGCAGCGTTTTATCGTAAGCATCTCCACTATTTAAAGGCATGGAAAAGTAGATGAAGGTTTCACCTCCTGTTTCCAGACCTCCTGTGAAATAAATATCCTCAGTACCGCCATTATTTACATCAGCAGTATGAACTGAGGGTGTGTTACCCCAGTCGTCCCGCAGATAGCCGATGGAATCGCTTTCCACGTATCCGATGATGAAATTGGCACCTTCCATGACGTTCTCCGGATCAAAGCCGATCCCTACCCAGCCTGATGTGGGTGCTGAAACCACCACGTGAATGGTATCAAGATCAACCAGCCAGTAGAACCTCATGTCATTTGCCTGCAGAGAAATATATTGTGTTGTATCAGGAAATGCATTGGTATTTCCGCCACCGCCGCCACCACCGCCGGTCGTGTTATCAACCGTAAATGATGAGAAATCGGCAGCAGTATGCATAGAAGAAAAACTGTCATCTGCTCCATAAGCGAGTATAATGGGATAGCTTTCATCCCAGAGCAGAGTTTTATCAAAAGCATCTCCGCTATTTAAAGGTATGGAAAAGTAAATTATGGATTCCCCGTTCGCTTCCAGCCCGCCCAGATGATACAGATCTTCCGTTCCTCCGTTACTCACATCCGAAACATGCATGGAAGGAGAAGTTCCCCAGTCATCACGGAAATATCCTACTGAGTCACTTTCAACGTATGCAATGATGAAATTAGCACCCTGCATCACGTTTTCCGGATCGAAACCGATGCCTATCCAGCCTGACGTGGGAGCTGTAACCACGCAATGTATGGTATCGGGATCAACCAGCCAGTAAAACTTCATACCGCTTGCTTCCAGCGATAGATATAGAGATGTATCCGGCAGAGCAGACGTGTGACCGGTTCCGCCGCCTCCGGTTTCTGAAAGTGTGATACTGGCATAGCCGGTAGCTGCATGCATCGAATCAAAGCTGTCACCGTTGCCGCGTGCTAAAATTATTGGATATGTTTGATCGATCTGCATCACCTGATCATACTGGTCTCCGGAATTTAGAGGGATCTTGAATTCCAGTTCGGAAACTCCGCCGGCTTCGGAAGCCGATATCAAAGTAATATTATCTGAACCACCCAGGCTTATATCTGAGACGTGGGTTGTATTGGAAATTCCCCAGTCATCACGCATATAGCCGATTCCACTGCTCACATATCCGATAATAAAATCGGCATCCCGCATCATGGAAGTCGGATTGAAGCCCACACTGATCCAGCCGGAAGTATTTGCACTTAAAATGCAGTGCAGATCCGTATCTTCTACTTTATATTTTAAGGTAACTCCTGCTCCGGTAACACTTACATATCCCATAGAATCAGGCGGAATTATATCATCATGCCCCATGATCTCGTCTCTAACCGTATTGCAGCCAAAAAAGAGCAGCACTGCCATCAGAAGAGAAAATATATTTAAGCTGGTTTTCATTTAATCCTCCTAATATTCCATACGTCGCTGAATATTGAAACCCAGTTTTAAATATGAATCTTTATCAGCACCCAGACTTACTCTCCTGAGCCCTACATCATCAGTATTGGAGAGCAGAAAAGTGAATTGATGACCGTAAGTGTCAAATTTCAAGCCAATGGCAAATGCATCTTCTTCTCCGATATATTGAGTCAGTTCCTTGCCGGCAGAATTGCGGTCTAATACGGGATAGTATTCTCCCAGCAGACTCACGCTATCAATGAGCTTTACACTGAACCCGAATCCGGGCACAAATCTTTCGTTATAACCGTCATAAGCAGCATTAAGCGTTGCTACGATCCGGTCGAAGAGTTCCTCATTCTGCAGCGAAAGATAGTAAAAGAAATTGTGTCTGGTCGTTTCAGACTGGCTAAGCTCTTCATAAGAAAAATAATTCACTCCCAGCTGCCCATAAACCGGAACATCATCAATATCAAGACGATATGCCAGTCCGCAGGTTTTTTCGCTTTGGCGTCTGGAATAAGATAGCAGCACTTCTGCTTTACGGTAAAACTGGTAACGGGCACTCAGGTTTATATTAGCCCCTGCATCCATTCCCAGGAAATTATTGAGCGGCTCATCAGTGATATCACCATAAAACCGATGCCGGATCATCAATTCACCCTGCTTAGCTTTCAAGCCGGAGGGATTGATCAGATTGATCATACTAAAATCATAAGCAATGAGAGTGGATGTGATAAATAAGAGAACAATGATCAATTTAAATCGCATCTTCTCTCCTTTATTCGATCACAATTTCAGCAGCTTTCTTTCCTGTTTTATTGCAGTTTGTACGAACTTTGATCTTATCACCCTTTTTTGCTTCCACTATTTTATAGATCACTGTGCCTGTTTCTGTATTATCCTGCTTCTGGAGTAATTGCTCAATGATCTGTTCACCATTCAGATAAACCAGGATTTCGAAGATAAAGTGTTTATCTACGTCGTTAACATTGTGTGCGAAATTCACCGTCAGGATTGATGTTTCCTGGTCGAATGCCAGAGTAACTTCCGAAGCCGGATGCGCTAATAACAAAGAGCTTCCAGCGAGTAATACGAGAATTAATAAGTACTTCATAATTTCTCCTTTTATCTTGAAAATTTTAGTTTCTACTTTTTCTTCTTTTTAAAATACATTGATCGTACCCAGTTGAAATTCAGGATGAAATGCGTTATGCCCAGGATAGCGAAAATCATTCCGGCTAATTCGTGCATCTCATACAAAAACTCACTGCCCTGTATTCCGGAAGGAATAAATTTGTAAAAGATCAAAGCTGACACCGTTGTCAAAAAAGCTAAAATTAGAAAAACATTCAGAACCTTGAGAACCTTTTGTTTTTTCATGCAAAATCCCCTTCACCGTTTATTTAGTTAATAGACATTATAACGTTAATACCATCTTCTGCAAATAAAACGTATCTCACCAGACATAACTCGTTAGTATATTTCGCAAGTGAAGTGCACACCTGAAAAATTATAGAAACCATTTTGCTGAAATGCTGCTATGACCTGACTCAGATAAACCGAAACCAAAAAGAATAGATTATCAACCGCGAAAGGTGCGTAAAACGCGAAAAGAAGAAATGAAACTGATTTGCGGGTGAGACCTTGCGAATGGTCGCAGACCTCCGCAATGGTCGTCTCAGAAAACTCGGAATTCACATAGTCAACCATTGCGAAGGTCTGCGATCATACGCAAGGTTTTGCTTAATATTTAGCCCAAAAATATAAGAATATTAATGTTAAATGACCATTAAAATCACTTTCTCTCTTTGGCTAAAGTGTCGTAACCTATTAATTTGTTTAATGCCAGATACATATCAGCTTTCGTTTCCAGATTGAGGAAATTACTTTGTACTTCATCAATTCCTGAAATCTTTTCTATATCCAATGATATATTACCGATGGTCCGGTAATATTCGAATAGTTTATCCTCCAGCGTTTTATGCCCAATGAGCATTTCAGGCAAAATGTGGAGAACTTCATATCCTTTTTCCATTAATGTCGGCGCTATCATCGCAAAACGGTGACATTCCAGCGGATTCTTTTCCGAACACATTAACGCAACAGTATGTCTTTTTTGCACAAAATCTATTATCCTGTTTATACCTTTTTTAAAACTGTCTGTTTGGGATACTTTGCCAAAGTCAACTTTCCCGTCATAAAACAGCAATGAAGGGTCAGTATATCTTCCTCCCAACAGGTCTCCCATAAATATATAATCAATATCATCAAGTTCCAGAATTGCTTTTAAAGGAGTCTTGTTATAATCCCCGGCATATCGGCTATAAGGCATGCTCCTGATATCGATTATAAGGTTAATGCCCCTATCTTTCAACATGTTTATAAATAACTCAACCGGATGATTAGAGTGCCCTATCGTATAAATCATTTTATTCTGCATCAAAATATCCTCAAAAATTATAGTGAAGCAATGTTTCATAGCTCCAAGTGTATTTCACACTTTTCTGAAATATTGTCAAACACAATCCATTTCTACCTGGAATGATAAGGGGACGTTCGCCAAAGCGTAGCCTGAGGAATGATCCCGACATCTATCTGTGGGCTTGCACCATCTAATCAGGCACTCTCAAAGTCCCGCGCCAACTTTACGCTATACAAATATATAACATCCTGGGAAATGAAACTCGACAACAATCAAGATATTAACATTTGAGGTGTATGCCAGGTCATATATATAGTTTGACAAAAAATATAAGAAAACATCTTATTGGGTTTGTTTTAGATTATCCAGGGAGGGTTTTATGAATATTTTAAGAAAAGCAGTATTTCTTTCATTGTGTTTTGCGTTGTTATTCCTATCCGGATGCTGGTCATATCTTTCAAAAGAAGCACAACAGAAATTTGACTCCCGGGAGGAAGCTTTCTCTGTAACTGTATATCCTGTAAGCGTAGTTTTAGGACCAGAACGCGTATCTGATGATGAGCTTGCTGCCGAATTAATTGATTTCCTGAAAAAGGAAGATCTGGCTGCACCTGTGCTGGGAACCGGAGTTATTGATATACCTGTGAAATGGGGACGTAATCAGGCAAAGATGGCTCAGCAAAGTGCAATTAATTTTTCTGAGCAGATGAAAGAAGAAAATATCCAGACTGACTATGCCCTTATGGTGGAAATTCTCTGTAGTTCAGCGGAAAACAAAGTGGGTGGGGTTCATTATTTTCTGTGTGATAAAGATGGTAATTTAGCTAATGGAGGACTTACAAACTCCCATTGGGCTGAATTCCAGGAAGTTGAACCACACGATCGACAGGGTGGATTGGCAGTTGCAAAACTTATGCTGCGCAACAATTGGCACAAATCTGAGAATGAATTCAGCACTGATTAGTTAGTTCCACTTGTCCCTTAAATTTATGAATAAAATCATAATATTAATTGTGCTTCTTTGCTGTCTGGCAGATGTAAACTCTAATCAGGTTATTGAATGGGCTGTTGATAAACCTGACAGCTTAGCTTCCATCATTGATCCCGCTTACCGGAATTATTGTAACCGCCTGGAAACTTGTTATGTGGCATTTCCTGATAAATCCCTTATAGGGTATGGTTTTACTCAAGCTGAAAGAAATGTGATTTCCCGGGCAAGGACAGCACTATCTATATCTGAAACTGAAACCGGGAAAGCTACTCTCATCACTCTGCAGCATCCTGGAATCAAACGTCCTGTGCATTTTGCACTCCAGGACGGTATGCTGATCAGTCCCTATCAATTACAGACTCAGGACTGGACACAATATCAGGGAAAATTCATCGAATACCGGGTGCAGGATAACAGTAAATATCAACCGGAGCAACTCGTTATTCTCGATGCCTATTGTGCTCATCTGGCGGAATTACTGAAAATCTCACCTCAGCGGCTTACCTTATTGCAAAACCAGAAAATACGCTATTACCGCTGCGAGTCTCCGGATGAAATTGCCCGCATTACCGGTTACCAATGCCGGGGAATGGGGATTTTAGCTGAAGATGCCGTAATTTCCTCGTTTCCCTGTCATTTTCACGAAATAAGTCACATTATGATCAATTATGCTTTGCAGGATATTCTCTTATATACGCATCCCTTTTTGCAGGAAGGCTTTGCCGTTGCCACTGGCGGTCGCGGTGGTAAATCGGCAAATGTGCTTTTAGATATTGCTGCGTTCTTAGGCAAAGAAGGCTTTATAGAGCCAACTGATCTACAGGATGTAAACTTCTTCCATGCCCAGGATGCCAGCATCACCTATCCCGTTGCCGGTTTATATAACACATTCCTGCTTTCTGCAATGAATGCTGAAGAATATCTGACATTATACCGTTTTTACAGTAATGATACCGGGATATTCGGCACTATTTATGCCGGCGATTTACCTCCTCAGCCTGCCTGGACGGCATTTCTGCAAAGCGCTTCTTTCAGTGCCATCGAAACTGCCCTTCCAGCCGAAAAGTTTGTTTTGCTTCATCAATCTCCCATTATGACTATCCGTGAAAGTGTACATTATTACGAAATCACAGCTTCTGATTCAGCCTGTTTTAATTATTTTACTACCAGTATTCAGCCGGATGAAAACGGTCGCTTCTGCATCACTCTGCAAAACGGCGAAGTAAACATCCTCGATAACATTACAGCCAATCTTGTCGCAAGTTACGCAGAGGGCTTGTCATCCTCATCTATCCCTCTGAAAACTCAAAACAACCAGGCTGTTTTCTATCTTCAAAAAGTAAAAGCAGCTACTTTTAATACCGGTTTTTAAAGAAAAAACTTATTGGAATAGTATGGATTTATTTAAAGTGTAGGTCAAACTTTCCAGTTTGACATTTAATAATATTAATCTGGAAAGATTAATCTACATCGGAGCAAGGCAGGCGTTGAGTGACTGGGTTTATCTAATTTACAAGGATTTATTTAAAGTGTAGGTCAAACTTTCCAGTTTGACATTTAATAATATTAATCTGGAAAGATTAATCTACATCGGAGCAAGGCAGGCGTTGAGTGAAGAGGATTTATCTTATTTACATGGATTTATTTAAAGTGTAAGTCAAACTTTCCAGTTTGACAATTAATAATATTAATCTGGAAAGATTAATCTACATCGGAGCAAGCTGGCGGGTGAGAGGGTTGGATCCTGCGATAATTATTAATAAAAAATATCATGGCAGATAAAAGTAATCGATAGATTCATACTGTTATATGATCATTGGAGTTAAGGAAGAAAAATGTTGACAATTATGTTATTAATTTGAATAAAAGAAATTGTATCAACAATGATAATTATACATAAAGATATTAGATTACTATGGGAGAAGAAATAAGAACATTGTAATGCCGCTGATTTTTTATCTTTTATTACTTAACAGGAGGATGTATGAAAAGAGTAAGAACCACTAAAGTCATCATAGCATTAATATGTTTAATGCTCCTTGTTTTATTTGCCTGTGATAACGAACAGGAAGAGAGTTTTACCGAAATAACAATCACAAGTCCTGCCAGTGAGGCAATAGTAGATCATATGGTGAGGATCACAGCCGCGGTGCTGGATTCTGTTAACGTCACCCAAGTGGAATTTTATCTGGATGGAGATTCGCTGGCAACAATTACAGATAGACCTTATGTGATTGATTGGAATACGGAAATTGTATTAAATGGAACCCACAAAATTTATTGTAAAGCGTATGATATTTCCGGTAATGTGGCAAAATCAGATGAAATAAGAGTGACAGTAAAAAATTTCCTGTTTTCGGCAAGATTCACTGACAACTGGGTGGAGACATATTCTAATCTGGGAGTTATATATGTTTCTGATATGGAAGGTAATCTATTGAAAGAAGCATTATTTCATGGTGATGAGAAATTTGAATTAGCCCAAACGCCCAGTATGGGAGCTCTGCCGGACAGGATTTCCGTAACAGTCCTGTATTATGGTTATTCAATGCCTGAGGCGATAACCTATTTTGATATTCCGCGTGGCTCTTACTGGACGTTTAATAGTGAAAAAAGATATAGTTTTGGAAATCAATATCAGGTTGAATTTTCCTTTTCTAATGAACCTGAACATAATGGTTTTCTCATATCAAATAAATGGACAGGTTATTGTGGATTGGGAGGCACAGGTTTGATAGAATCATACACGCTCAGTTTTAGAGCTCTTCCAGCCAGATGTTTTATCTCTTATTTATCAGGCGAATCAGGTGCCAGCTATCTATGGGTAAATGATATAACAGAGGATCATTATGACGTGGATTTAACCAGTTTAGAAATGATGACACCAGCTAAGATCGAGTTAGGTGAAGTGCTGCATGAATGCCGTTTATCTTTGTTTGGCTTTTCTGATCCAGGCAATCACTACACAGAAGATTATTGGCTCAACCTTGATTATAGTTCAACTACCGGTATCGATTCTGTGACAGTATATTATCTGCCGGATGAATTTTCTGACTACCACACTGAAATTTGGAGTTATCATGACTGGTTCTCGGAAAAATGGGTACAGGAAACTTATGGTGATATCCCGGTAACGTTTAGCCGTATTGATGCAGATTTCACTATAACAAGCAGCACAATAGATGATTTTGCCATAGAAACTACCGGAAGTTGTGACGTTATCAAATCAGATTGGTATGATTATGAAAATTCTAATTATTGGGATTGTTACAGTCCCTCAGATATAACTCAATATGCGCTGCCAGAACCAGGTCCGGTAGCCTTGCAGAGATTTCCTGATTTAGAGATGGATAATTATGAACTGAGGAATGTCACTCTAATCGAGCACTCGCAGCTTAGCTCCTATGAAGAGATGATAGAGATACAGTTCAATTCTTCAGACCTGTTTTTTAACATAGTAAATGATATCAGAACCAGGATAAAATATACCGATGAATATAGAAACCGGCAGATTGAAGAAGGAATTGATCCTCATAAACAGCGAGAAAGATACTATGACCAGGTGAGGGAGAGACTGAGAGACTGAGAGACTGAGAGACTGAGAGACTAAGAGACTAAGAGACTAAGAGACTAAGAGACTAAGAGACTAAGAGACTAAGAGAGGAGGAAAAGATTTCATTCAATTGAAAATCGAAAATTAATCTTCGTTCAGCGTGAAAATGAATTCTCTTCTTTCCGCGCCTTCCGTGGTTGAAATGACTTCTTAGAGTGGTCTCAATATAAGAATAAGCCCGGATTTGCTTCCGGGCTTAATTTTTATTGTTAACTTCGTTTTTATTATTTGAGAAATTCGGTGATCAAGCCTTTGAGGGTTGGTTTGCCGATTTCCTGGAGTTCGTAGCCTACCTGTACTGCGGGATGCTTGATGTTAATGATACGTCTGAGGTCAATGGGTGTGCCGATGACCACGAGGTCGCAAACTGTGTTATTGATTGTGGTTTCCAGGTCTTTGATCTGCTGGTCACCATAACCCATTGCGGGGAGAAGAACACCGATATCGGGATATTTTTCAAAAGTGGCGGCGATTTCTCCAACAGCCCAGGGGCGCGGGTCAACGAGGTCTTCTGCGCCGAATTTTTCAGCAGCAACGATTCCGGCACCATAAGTCATTTCACCATGGGTGAGAGTTGGTCCGTCTTCCACAACGAGGACGTTTTTGCCTCTGATGAGTTCCGGATGATCAACTGTCAGCGGACTGGCAGCGTCAACAACTATGGCATTGGGATTCTGTTCCCGAATGTTGTCACGTACTATCTGGATTCCTTCGGGGTCAGCAGAGTCAATTTTATTGATAACTACGATGTCTGCAATGTGCAGATTAGTTTCACCTGGATAATATTCCATTTCGTGTCCGGCACGGTGGGGATCAGCAACGAGTATTTTGAGTTCCTTTTCAGAAGTATAGAAGGGAGTATCGTTATTTCCGCCGTCCCAGATGATGATATCGGCTTCTTTTTCAGCTTCACGGACGATTGCCTCGTAGTCCACTCCGGCATAGATGATGGAACCCATAGCGATATGCGGTTCATATTCTTCCATTTCTTCGATGGTGCATTTATGCTTTTTGAGGTCAGCAAGTTCGGCATAGCGCTGTACTTTCTGAGCAACAAGGTCGCCATAAGGCATAGGGTGGCGGATAGAAACAACGGTTTTGCCCATTTCCTTGAGGACGCGCACAACTTCACGGGTAGTCTGGCTTTTACCGCAACCGGTACGGGTGGCACAGACTGTGATGAGAGGCTTTGTGGTTTTAACTGTGGAAGTTTTCATACCCATCAGGATAAAATCTGCACCGGCAGCATTAACCTTGGATGCATTGTGCATCACGCGCTGGTAGGTTACATCACTGTAAGCGAAAACAACCTGGTCAATATCGTGTTTTTTGATAAGATCAAGCAGTTCTTCTTCCGGTTTGATGGGAATTCCCTCGGGGTAAAGTTTTCCGGCGAGAGCTGCGGGATATTTTTTATCATCAATTCCTGGTATCTGGGTGGCTGTAAAAGCGACAACATTGTAACTTTCGTTGTCTCTGTAATAGAGATTGAAGTTATGGAAATCTCTTCCTGCTGCGCCCATAATAATGACTTTTTTCTTCATTTTTAAGTCTCCTTGTATTTTTTATCAATTAAGGTCAAGGTTAAAGAGTGGGGTTTAAAGTCAAGAATTAAAGAATCGTGAGTCATGAGTCATGAGTCGTGACAAAATGTGAAGATGAGAAAATGAGAAGGGGTGAGTTGATTAAAGATGAAAGATGACAAAATGAAAGATTTAATGCGTAGCTGATAAAATTCTTTTTTCGCGTCATTTCGCAATTCTTGATGAGCCGGAAGCTTGAGAAGGCTATTAGCGGTTAAAATTCTTAATCCTTAATTCTAAATCCTCAATCTCTTCACCTCTTCTCTTATCTTTCAGGAGACTTTCAGGGGATATACACTCAATGCAAGGTTGCACTTGATGACATTTTGCTGCTATGATGTGCGTCTTTGCAATGAGAGAAGACCGCCAGAAGGGCGTCAGATGCCGACCTGGAGCGGATACAGAAGTCATAATGTTGAGTTTTGAATTTTGAATGGGAGAGAATATTTTCCAGGTACAAACCTAACAAACGCGAAAAGAAAAAGAAGATTATTTCACCATATAGGCACAGAGAACACAGAGAGAAGATGAGAAATTGCGAAACCGAGAAATTGTGAAAATGGGCTTCACTGCGTTCAGAGTGAGACGTGAGAAGGAAGACAGGTGCCGGCTTTGCCGGATGAAAGATGCGAAACTCGAGATCCGGAACCCGGAACACGGAACCCGGAATCCGGAACTCGATTACTGGACTACTTGAAAACATTAAAACTCGACTGCACGACTTCACGATCGCACTGGGGCTTCGCGGGACGAATCAGTGAACAGTGATCGGTAACGGTGAAATAAAGAGAAAACGGAACTCGAGACTCGAGTAGTCATGTTATCATGTAGTCCAGTTTTCCAGTAGTCTAGTAGTCATATCTTCAGTTCATTTTGATAGTTTTGTTTGTTGCTAAAAGGATATTTTTCTTCTCACCGTTCACTGCTCACTGCTACGTACCGCGAAGCCCCAGGGCAGTCCTGCAGTCCAGTAGTCAAGTTTCGGGTTCCGAGTCTCGAGTATCGGATCTCGGTTTTCGCATCTTTCATCTTTAATCCGGCAAAGCAGGCTCCCCCGTCCCCCTTCTCATGACTCACGATTCACATTAACAGCGCAGATGTGAGGAGTATGTTTGACGCTACTTTCAAGTAATCGCAAAAATAGAGAGATATATTGAGAAGATTGGAAAGGAAATTGCTTGCCTTAAACATGGACTGAATTTTGCTTGTAATTAGCAAAATGCTGAAAATTGATTATATTTTTAAAAAAGAATAAAAAAGGAGGCACTTATGCTTGATAAAGCAAAAGTCCAGAAAGTGTTGGATAAGGTTCGTCCGTCCCTGCAGGCAGATGGGGGAGACTGCGAATTGATCAACGTACGTGATGACAATGTGGTGGAAGTGAGATTACAGGGCGCTTGTGGTAGTTGTCCGATGGCGACATTAACCTTAAAAGCAGGGATCGAGCGCGTATTGAAAGACGAAATTCCGGAAGTTAAAGAAGTAATTTCAGTATAACAGGAGCAGGTGCGATGAAACTGAAACACTATAGCGAAGTGGAACTGGAGCCGGTAGAGATGGATGGCGCAAAAGGCGCTCATATCCGCTGGCTGATCTCAGAAAAGGACGGTGCACCTAATTTTGCCACCCGTATGTTTGAAGTTGATAAGGATGGATTTACACCGTATCACGCACACAGTTGGGAACATGAGAATTTCATAGTGGAAGGCGAAGGCGTTCTGGTAACGGAAGATGGTGATAAACCATTCAAACAGGGAGACATTCTCTATGTACCTCCGATGTTTAAGCATAGTTATAAGAATACAGGAACGGGAGTATTGAAGTTTTTATGCATGATCCCGCATCCTGAAGCTGCTCCGAAGAAAAAGACGATCAATCCCTTTGCGAGTGGGAAAGCAAATAATTGTTAATATAAATAAGGTTGGAGATTTAATGGAAAAGAAGATGAAACAGTTTTTTATTGATCTGGTGGAAGCTCCGAGTCCATCAGGATTTGAACAGCCGGCACAGGAAGTATATCGTAATTTTATCGGCAAATATGCGGATGAAGTAAAGACGGACGTTCATGGCAACGTGATAGCGTTGAAGAAGGGGACAAGTGATTTGAGATTAATGCTGGTGGGACATGCCGATGAGATAGGCTTGATGGTGAATTATATCGATGATAACGGGTTTGTTCGATTCGTTCCCATAGGTGGAGTTGATGTGGCATTATTGCCAGGTACACGTGTAAACATCTACCATAATGGTCAGCTGGTGAGAGGAGTGATTGGCAGAAAAGCCATCCACCTTCTGCAGCCGGAAGAACGCAAAGTGGCACCGAAACTGGAAGACTTATGGATAGACATCGGCGCCAGCAACCGGGAAGCGGCAGAAAAGCGCGTGGGTATTGGAGATGCCATTACTTTCAGTCCGGGATTGGAAGAACTGGAAGGGGGAGTTATCACTTCCAAGGCGACTGATAATAAAGCAGGTGTGTATGTTGTGGCAGCCGTAATGAAAGAACTGGCAAAGGAAGAAATTGCCTGCAATCTATATTCCGTAGCGGCAGTACAGGAAGAAGTGGGACTGCGCGGGGCAAAGACATCCGCATTCGGGATAGACCCGCATGTGGGTATTGCCATTGACGTAACGCATGCGACCGATTTTCCGGGAATGAATAAGAATGTTCTGGGAGATATCCGCTTAGGTTTTGGTCCCGTGATCGCAGTAGGCTGTAACATTAATCCAAAAGTTTTTGAGCTTTTAAAGAAAGCAGGTGATAAGGCGAAAGTTAAATACCAGATCGAGGCAGCACCACGGGGAACCGGAACAGATGCGAATGCTTTACAGGTAAACAGGGCAGGAGTGGCAACGGGTCTGATCAGTATTCCCAACCGTTATATGCATACCCAGAATGAAGTAATCCATTTGGAAGATTTGGCAGCAGCAGCGAAACTGCTGGCAGAATTTGCCCGGCAGATAGATAATACTACGGACTTTATTCCGAAAGTATAAGAATTATAAGGGGATTCTGTGCACAGAATCCCCTTAATTATAACTCGAATAATTATAATAATACTAACTTAGTTGACAAAATTTCAGGTATTGAAAAATAATTATCCAGTAATTTTACAGGAATGTATGCTCAGGAGGCATTAAATGGATTTTCTGGAGACCATAAAACGGGTCAGTACAGGTTTTGAGCGCATAGATAATCATCCCTTAGGGAAGATGAGCCTGGAAGAACAGGAGATGTATATCAAGGGATTAGCCCTCTATACCAACATAGATTTTAAGATAACAACCGAGGATATCAATTATCTGGGAATGTTTGTATCTTCAGCTAATCAATCTTATGAAAAGATATATGAATATAAGGAATTTGCCGAAAAGCCGGAAGAAGGTGAAATGGAGCGCATCATACTCTGGTTGCGGAGCAGTCCTTATATCGAGCAGTTTATCTGCGATATGCTGCGAAAATACCGTCATCAGAAGCCGAATCATCGGGAAGAGGAGATGATAGGCGAGATCAGTATAATGGCAGGATATTCAGCAGTAGAATTAGCCTGGCTGTTAACTTTGATAATTGAGCCGGACAAGAAGAACATCAATAATTATCTTTACAGCTGCTCCGATAAGATGATGAAGCATTTACCAGGAATACTGGAATCTTTGGGTTACACAAATGCCACTCATAAAATTGAGAAATATTTCAATGAACAGCGAGAGATCCTTGATATTTTTAACTGCAAGCGGATAGATATTTCTGAAGACACCTTCCTCAAGCATATCCGTGAAGATCTTAAGAATCATTTGTTTGATTCGGGGGAGATCCAGGAAGTAGTAAAAATTGAATGGAAGAAATCAGCAATCGAGAAGAAGAAGATTCGAAAGGGAGATGATCTCTTCGTTATCAGGCTGGTGGAAGCACAATCTTTTCTGGATATGTTGATAGACACGACTTCAAAATCTAAGGCATCAAATCAAAAATACACATATACAGCAGGAAATGAAGAATCAAAAATGCTGATGATATTCGAAGATGAAATGTTGAGAGTGCGACAGGTGGACAGTGATGAACGAAATTCTTATGCGGTAGGTGTACTCTATGATCCACGTGAAAAAGCAGAGAATGTGTTAGCCTGGGCGCTGAAGAATAATTATATGACTAAGGAATTTGCTCGTAAGCATTATGCGGAGCTTTTAAAGTGAATAGTGAGTCGAAACTCGAGACCCGAAATCCGTAACTCGTAACTCGTAACTCGTAAATAGTTTAGAGTGAATCCTACTACATAAAATGAGATAAAGATATATAAAAAAAAGCCCTGCTGACGCGGGGCTTTTTTTATTCTTCATTTATTTATTTATAAGTTAGACAATTTTTGGACTCAGCTTCAAAGAAATGAGCTTTGAACATATCGAGGCTGACGGTCATATTTTCGTCAATTTTTGGAAGCTTTTTAGGATCGAGCCGGGCAATGATCTTTGACTTGCCGATACTGAAATATACTACGTATTCGTTACCCATAGGTTCAACCAGGTCACACATGGCAGAAATTTTGACTGGTTTTTCCGCCATAGTATCAAACTTGGCATCGTAGATATCTTCGGGACGCAAGCCCATAATAACGGCTTTATTCTGATGTTTATCCAGGGCGGCGTTGAATTCAGGCGGGATGTCAACTTTGAACGAACCTTCAGCAAAGCAGAGTTTACCGTTTTCCGGGATAATTGTACCTGAAAACTGGTTAATGGCAGGGCTGCCGATGAATCCGGCGACGAAGAGGTTAACAGGATTGTTATAGACGTTAAGGGGAGAATCAATCTGCTGGATGAAGCCGTCTTTCATGATCACGATCTTATCTGCCATCGTCATAGCTTCCACCTGGTCGTGAGTAACGTAGATCATCGTGGTATCAAGTTTTCGGTGCAGTCGAGTGATCTCAGCTCTCATCTGGACGCGCAATTTAGCATCAAGATTAGAAAGAGGTTCATCGAAGAGGAACACTTTTGGCTGTCGGACGATTGCTCTTCCCAGAGCAACGCGTTGACGCTGCCCTCCGGAAAGCTGTCGTGGTTTACGATCAAGCAGATCTTCAATTTCCAGAAGCCTGGCGGCATCCTTAACAATCGGCACAATCTGGCTGCGAGGTACTTTTCTTAATTTAAGGGCAAAAGACATATTCTCATAAACGGTCATATGTGGGTAGAGGGCATAATTTTGAAAAACCATAGCAATATCACGGTCTTTGGGAGGAATATCATTTACAATGCGATCCCCAATAGATATCTCACCGGACGTAATTTCTTCCAGTCCCGCAATCATGCGCAAGGTAGTTGATTTACCGCAACCAGAAGGACCCACGAGGATCACGAATTCTTTATCTTCAGCAGTGAAATTAACCTCAGTAACCGCCTGAAAACCATTATCATAGATTTTATTCACATTATTAACAACAACTTTTGCCATATCTACTCCCGGTAATTATTTAGATAAATGAGTATAATCAATTAATTGAAATCTAGTAATTCAACATCAAAGATCAGCGTACTGCCAGCAGGAATGGGACCCATAGCTCTGGCGCCATATCCAAGCTCAGGCGAGATTATAAAGCGGTATTTAGCTCCAATTTTCATCAGGCTAACGCCTTCATCCCAGCCCTTGATAACTCTTCCGGCACCAAGCTGGAAACGGAAAGGCTGATCACGTTTGATGCTGGAATCAAAGAGAGTATTATCTGACTGCAGATAGCCGGAATAGTGAACGGTAACATTAGAACCTTGATCCGGTGAATCACCGGTTCCGGGATCAACAATATAATATTGCAGACCTGAGTCAGTAGTATACAGCTCCAGCCCGGTTACATCATAGGCTTCTATCCTGGGAGCCGGTTTAATATCGAGAAGTTCCACATCAAACAGAAGAGTGGAATTTGCGGGAATGGAACCGCGTTGCATAGAACCGTAACCGATTTCGGGCGGAATAACGAAAGTTGCTTTATCTCCTTTGTGCAGAAGTGCAACGCCTTCATCCCAGCCTTTAATGACTCTTCCGGCACCTAATTCAAAACTGAAAGGTTCTCCTCGCTCGAGAGAGCTGTCAAAAACTTCACCATTCTCAAAAGTTCCGGTATAATGCAGCACAACAGTATCGCCATTATGCGGCAGGTCACCATCTCCGGACTGAGTTATCTTGTAAAGCAGACCAGACGAGGTTTTCGTAAAATCACTATACATATTATCTCCTGAAAGATTTATAAAAAAAGCAAACAGTACACAAACGAGCAACAGTGAAATTTTGTTCATAATTATCTCCTAATTGTTATTAAATTTTTTATAAAAGGCTGGAATGTCGTTATCCACCCTATTAGATTCTTCTTTTTTCTCTATTTCGATAGGGGAAGCGGGACGGTTGTGAACCGGCTGTTGAGCTATATCAATATTGATTTCAGCTTCCTTATTAATTGGATCCCAGGGATTACTATCTGAATTGAAGTTAGTCCGGTTACGGCTATTAACATATTCCTTGGGAGCGTCATAATAGGATTCGCTGGTCAGATTCAATCCTGTAGCAATTATGGTAATTCTTACTTTATTAGACATTTCATTATCAATAACATACCCGTGAATCACGTCCCCTTGAGTACCGGCAGTAGAAGTGATCTTGCTTATGGCATTATAGAATTCTTCCAGTCCCAGTTCCGGGTCAGAGGTGAAATTGATTAGAAGTCCTTTGGAGTTTTTAAGGTCGATATCTGAAAGGAGAGGATTATTCATAGCTCTTTCGGCAGCTTCCTGAGCGCGATTTTCTCCTTCTGCTTCACCACAGGTGATATAGGCATATCCCTTATTGCCAAGAGTTGTGAGAATATCGCGGAAATCAATTTCCAGATAGCCTTTCTTTACCAGGAGGTCAGTAATGGCCCGGGCAGTGTTATAGATAATATCATCTGCTTTTTTGAAGGCTTCGACGATAGTAAGGTTCTTATATTCTTCTCTGATCTTTTCATTGGGAACTACTATGAGAGTATCCACCTTCTTGATGAGTTCTCGCAAGCCGTCTTCCGCGTTTGCCTTACGTTTTTCACCTTCATACTGGAACGGGAAAAAGACGATTGCTACAACGAGTTTTTCACTATCATCATCATCTTTCCTGATGCTCTTAATCGTGTCAACAATTGCTGGAGATGCACCGGTACCAGTTCCTTTTCCGAGACCAGCGACGAGTAGTACGAGATCAGCATCCTGAAAATGTTCCCTGATTTCTTCAGAAGATTCTTCGGCAGCGAGACGCCCCAGGTCTTTATTCGCTCCAGCGCCATGACCACGGGTAGTTTTTTCACCAAGTCTGATATGAAAATCTGCTTTCGATGTCTGCAGATCACCCCAGTCTGTATTACAGGCAATAAATTCCACGCCCTGCAGTTTCTTTTCTACCATAGTGTTAATAGTATTACCGCCAGCACCACCGACTCCGATCATTTTGATCTTAATTTTTGAGTTAGAAAAATTTTCCTTCAAAGCGGGTTCTATATACATTCAATCCTCCAGAATTTTTTTTAAACAAACCAGCTTTTAATAAATCTGCCAATTTTTTTCCAGAAGCCATCCTCATAATTTATATGGGATTCTTCTTGAATTCCTTTTTTAATTCTAGTCTCCAGTAAGTAAAGAAAAATTCCCGTTGCTGTGGAAAATTCGGGTTTTTCCAGAGTGGAAACCTGTCCTTTGAAATGGGAGAGATCAGGAGTGCAGATTGTTGCCTGCATACGGCTGATCTTTGAGATCAGGGAATCGAGATTTTTCAACTGGGAGGCACCACCGGTGATATAAATGCCTGCCTTGAGTGAATCCATAATAATTTTCTGAGAAATATTACTGAAGATATAGCGAAACAGACTAGTCATTTCTTCCTGAATATCTGAAGCCAGAGTCCGCTTATTGTAATGATTAATGCCTTTACCTGTGATATCAGGTACATCTATTTCAGTATCTTCATCTATATTGTCAGGAGTTGCCTGACCATGGGTCAATTTAATATTCTCAGCAGTACGATAGGAAGTGCAGAGAATTTCGGAGAGTCTACGGGTTAATTCAAAACCTCCGTATGGAAATACGGCAGTAAACCTGATGCTGTTCATATAAAATATGGCAATATCGGTAGTACCTCCTCCGATATCGATAACCATGGAGCCAAGAGCGCGTTGATCCTGATTCAGAATAGCATAGCCAGAAGCTATGGGTTCCAGGACAATATGGTCAAAATCGACTTTATATCCTGAGATTTCAACACAGCGGATAATATTATTGATATTAATAGGGTTTGCCAGGACGATATGTACTCTGGCTTCCAGTCTGTGTGCTTCCAATTTGAGAGGATTTTGAATACCCTTATCTTCATCCCGGTTAAAATAATGGGGAATAGTATGAATAATCTTCAGGTTGGCAAATTCTGCCTGATAGCCTACGGCACGTTTTGCTTCGTCAATAACATGTTTAATGTCAGCTTCAGTTATTTCGCGAGGTTGACCATTAACAGAGAGACTGATAGAGCTGTTAATATTGCAGCTTCTGATATGGGCACCGGCTATACCGATATAGATATTGCTGGCAGTTATCTGTGCCATTTCTTCAGCTTCCAGGATGGAATTCCTGATGGCACTGGTAGCTTTATCAATTTCGCAGACGACACCTTTATCCATACCGTCCGATTCACTGTTGCCGATTCCTTTAATCTCGAAATAAAATTTATTATTTTCGTCTCTTTTTAGTTCTGCGATTAGAGTACAAATTTTAGAAGTACCAATGTCGATGACAGTAATAATTTCTTTGTTTTTATTCTTCATTTCTTCTCCATCTTGGTAATACGATATAAGCCATCCTGCTGCATGTCAATTAGAGTGTTGCTGTCAAAGGAAAAAGTATCTTTTAATTTCATATATTCTTGTGCAGCCAGGTCAAGTTCCGTGAAAGCAAAAACAACCCGGTAACCCTGGTCTGTCTCAATAAAGACAGGTTTATCGTTTTCAAGGTAAATTTCTGAAAAATAATCAAAGAAATCCGGCTCAAGTTGAATTATATCTTTTCTTTTCTGGAGCATTGTGCCTAAGAATTCGTCAGATATAACATTCCCGATATAAATACTGTCAGCAGGAAGTTTCAAACTGATAAAGGGCATGTCTTCTTTTCTACCGTCTTCCGGTGGCGAGATTGCCAGCGCATTTTCATCAACTGGGAAAATATATCCATCAACCGTTTTCACATTAAAGACAGGAATTCTTTCAGTTATTTTCAAATGGAGTTCATCCGGGAATTTCCGGGAAATAACTATGCGGGCAATTCTGGGGAAACTTTGAAAACAGCGAAGAATTTCCACTTTAGGTAAGCTGTAAAGATTCTTATAATGGAGTGAATCAGCAGCAGCCAGCAAAGATGCCGTGAGTATGGTACTATTACCGGAAACGGTTATTTCTTTTACGGGGAGTATATTAAGATTGCTGTTAAGATAGATCAATAACTGATAGAGGAGGAAAACACCGGATAGAACCGAGATAAAGATAATAAAAAAACGTGAATTACCTCTTCGCTTTCTCATCAGTTAATTACCTTGATTTCCGTTTCCAAAGCTATATCAAAGGTTTCCAGTATTTCTGCACGGGCTTCCCGGATCAATTCATAGGCATCCTGGAAGCTTCCATGGTCGATATTGACGAGAAAGTTCGCGTGAATATCCGAAAAGGCTACTCCGCCTTTTCTTTTTCCTTTGAAGCCAGCTTTTTCCAGCAGTTGGCCAGCAAAATAATGAGGGGGATTTTTAAAAACAGATCCCAGGTTAGGATAATGCAGAGGCTGTTTCGCCTGACGCGACATAATATATGATTTGGCAGTTTTCCTGATCTCAGTTTCAGGAATGGAAGGCAAATTGAGCGTGATTTCAGTGATAAAACCTTCCAGGGATGAATAACGGTAATTAAATATTATCTCCTCACTGTTGAGCGTTATATCCTCCCCCTGCAATGTAATCAGTCTTACCTGGTGGACGAAATGTGCTATTGAATGTCCATAAGCTCCGGCATTCATATGCGTGAGACCACCTAAATGTGCGGGAATACCAGCCAGGAATTCCAGACCACCCAGATTGTTCTTTGCCAGAACCATGATTAATTGAGTTATATTATAATTTGCTGAAACAACCACTCTGTTATGCTCAATTCGCCAGAAATGGGGGAGATGTTTGTCGCTGATCAGAGCATAAGCAGAAGTATTACCAAAGAGAATATTAGAGCCGGCACCAAGAGGTAGAGGACGTAATCCAATATCCGGCAGGTTTCTCAGGCAAATCTGAAGTTGATGGTAATCAACCGGTAGATATACAAAACCGTCATCGCTGCCGATTTTAATATGAGACCAGTTCGAGAGCTTAGCATTAAAGCCGGGAATTGTTTTGAGCGGCGATTTCAAGTAATTCTTCCCCATATTTATAGATATTACCGGCACCCATGGTAATTACGATGTCCCCAGGCTGGCAATGGCTGATTAAAGTTGGAATTATTTCATCATTACTGGTGATATAATGCACGTGCAGGTGACCGCTTTGAATGGCGGCATCAGCAATAAGTTTTCCTGTGATCCCGGGAATCGGGTCTTCTCTGGCCGGAAAGATCGGAGTAACAATCAAAGTATCGGATTGAAAAAAAGATCTGCCGAATTCTGGATAGAAATCTCGGGTACGACTGAAGAGGTGAGGTTGAAAAACGGCAATGATCCGCCTGTCAGTATTTTCGCGAACAGCATCCAGAGTGGCAATTATCTCTGTAGGATGATGACAGTAATCATCATAAAGTATTATGTCATTAAAACTGCCTTTATATTCAAAACGGCGGAATACGCCATTATATTCTGAAAGTCCTTTCTGAATTCTGGAGAAAGGTACTTCCAGTTCCAGTCCTACAGCCACTGCCAGAAGTGAATTAAGAACATTGTGTCTGCCGGATACGTTCAAAGATATTTTACCGAGTTCCTCTCCGAGCAGCAAGGCAGTGTATGAAGTATGAAAATCCTTCATCTGAATATCGATAGCTCTAACGGCAGCCTGTGTGGAAAAACCATAAGTTATTATTTTCTTGTGAATATGAGGAATAATTGATTGCACCCCATTATCATCCAGGCAGCAGATGACAGAGCCAAAAAAAGGTACTTTGTTGGCGAATTCAATAAAGGCTGATTTTATACTTTCCAGGTCATTATAACAATCCAGATGATCAGCATCAATATTAGTTATACCAGCCAGGCAGGGATATAGAGTGAGGAAGGAACGGTCAAACTCATCTGCTTCCGCTACTATATATTTGCCGGAACCGAGAAGGTTATTTGAGCCGTAGTTCTTTACTATACCTCCCACAATAACTGTTGGATCAAGGGCAGCAGCTTCCAGCACTGTTGCCGTCATACTGGTGGTACTTGTTTTCCCGTGAGTCCCTGCAATGCAGATGCTGAAAGACATTCTCATAATTTCCGCCAGCATTTCCGCGCGTCTGATCACCGGGATTTTATTTGCTTTTCCGGCTATGATTTCTGGATTATCATCCCTGACGGCAGATGATTTCACAATCAAGTCGGCATCTGCAATAAGATTTGCATCATGCCCAATGCAGATATGTATGCCAATTTCACGTAAATGATCAGTAATTGAGGAGGTTTTCATGTCAGAACCTGATATAGTAAATCCCTGGTTCCGGAGCAATTCGGCAATACCGCTCATACCAATACCGCCAATACCGACAAAATGTATTCTTTTCATCTTTCCTAACATATTTAACTCCCGTAATTTGCGTCAATAAAAGCTGCTATATGCTCAGCAGCAGCCGAATGCAGAGTATTTTTAAATCTGCTTCTGTAGGCTTCAAGATTATTGAGCATAGCATTTACTTGTTTTAGAAGGCTCTCAGGTGTCAAATCCTTTTGTTCAAGAACTTCTGCTATGCCTTTTTCTGCCTGCTCCTGAGCATTATATAACTGGTGATTTTCCGCAGATGAAGGCAGAGGAATAAGTATGGCAGGTTTGCGGAGAGTTTCCAGTTCTGCCAGGGTGAGTGCACCTGCACGGGCTATGATAATATCCGCTTTTGAATAAAACTCATTAATCTGAGTACTGAAATCAAAGAGAATAAGTCCTTCCTTCCTGCCGGTTTTATTTAATATTTCCACATAATTATTTTTTCCGGTTTGCCAGATGAGATTGATGCCGTTAGCAAGCAGCTCCCGGCAAATTGACAGCATCACTTTATTTAAAGCCTGTGAGCCTTGGCTGCCTCCCAGGAGAAACACTGTTTTCTGCTTTGAGTTATGATCACCATAATGCGGTAAATTTAGAGCAGGAAAAGAATTGATGGGATTCCCGGAGTATTCTGTGACAGCTTCCTTTAAATACTGTTCGGCTTTTTTATTTCCCAGGAATATTTTATTGGAATATTTAGCTAACAGACGGGTGGTCAAGCCCGGATAACTGTTCTGTTCCTGAAGAATAATTGGAATATGCATCAGGTGGGCAGCATAACCGGGAGGACCAGAAACAAAGCCTCCACAACCCAGAAATACATCCGGTTTTATCAGTTTATAAATTTTTTTGGAGAGATTTATGCTTTTTATAAGTTTGAAAGGGAAAGCCGCATGGGCAAATGTGAAGCGGCGATAGAGCTTTTGAACATTCAATTCATGAAAGGTAAAATCAGTTTTAGCCAGCAGTTGTTCTTCCAGGCTGTTCCTGTTACCCAGGTAATGGATCTGCCAGTTCTTTTCCGCAAGTTTACGGGCAATGCTGAGAGCAGGATTTATGTGCCCTGCTGTTCCGCCGCTGCTAACTGCCAGGCATTTCATTTACAACTCCGGCTTTTCGGGACAGTAATAATAATATTCCTATGGATATGGAGTTAACCAGCATGGAAGAACCTCCATGACTGATAAAAGGTAAAGTAACGCCCGTAGGTGGTATCGCTGCCGTCGCAACGCCAATATTTACCACCATATTATAGAACAGGTTGAGACTTATGCCATAACCGAGTAGTTTAAGGAACAGGATCTCCTGTCGAGAAGATATATTTAAACCTCTGATAACCAGACCCATAAATACAAAGATCAGTATCAAGGAACCAAATAACCCGAATTCTTCACCAATTATGGAAAAAACATAGTCTGTTCTTGGTTCCGGCAGATAATAATATTTACCAAACCCGTTTTCAGGAGTAGTTCCGAATATTTTACCGCTGGTTAGGCAGATGAGACTGTGTTCGGTATTATAATCTGTAACTACAGTTATCTTTTCACCCTGGAGGAATTTTACAATGAGAGAGTTTTCCAGAAAAACCTTTATCCTTTGTAAGCGATATTCTCCTCCCGGCATATAAATGGCGAGAATCCCGGCAAAAAAAAGACAGAAAATCAGGATTATGATAGTTGCCAGTTTGATGTTTGCCAGAAACAGTACCGAAAGCAGAGTCACAGCGGATATGATAATCGCTGAAAAGTGACGCTCAAACAGAATCAATACATATACCGGAATTGAAAAGATGAAGAGCGGCATAAAATTTTTAAAGAAGGGAAAAAGACTGGAATTCTGTAGAAACTGCTCCCGACTGCTGAGCACCCTGGCAAAAAATATGATCAAAGTTAAACGGGCTAAAAGGCTCGGTTGAACGCTGATACTGGTGAATCCCAGGGGTATATAGAACACTCTTTTTGCCCCATTGACCACAACACCAACTACTAAAACCAGGATAAGGAGGATGAGTGTTATACCATATATATACCAGAATCGTTTTTGAAGCCATTCCACTTTCAGGAATAAATATGTAAGTAAGCAGGCTGTTATTGAGAATATTGTGAAGATGAGCTGCTTCAGGAAGTAATTCATATGTCCATTGGCAGAAGTAATGTCCATCTGGATAAACAGACCGATCATGATTAGTAATAAATAACAGAAAACCAGCGGTGTATCGATATTTTCAAGTTTACTGATTATTTTATTCATGTGCAATACTCCTTACAATTTCCTTGAATGTATTTCCCCTGTGGACGAAATTGATGAATGAATCATAGCTGGCACAGGCGGGAGAGAGTAAGATAATATCACCTTTAACAGCATTATTATACGCGGTTAAAACCGCTTCAGCCAGGGTCTCGAATTCAAGATAAACTATCTGGTCTGCAAAGGCATTTTTCATTCTTTCTCTGGTAGCTCCGATCAGATAGACCTTAATATTCCCTTTTTTTAGATAAGGTAATAATATGGAGAAATCTTCACCTTTATCTGAACCTCCTAAGATAAGATGGACGTTTTCCTGATATGATTGCAGGGCATATTTCACTGAATCAGTATTAGTCGCCTTGGAATCATTAATAAATGTCACACCATTAATTTCGGCTACGAATTCCATACGGTGGGGCAGAGATTGAAAAGTATTTAATCCTTCTTTAACAAGAGCTTCTTTGCCTGTGACATAGGGTTCAATTGCCAGAAGAACTGCCATTATATTCATTAAATTATGAGGTCCTTTAAGAGTGAAAAGCCGGCTGTTATAAGCTGTATCGGAACATATTATCTCATTTCCCGGGAAATGGCAGTCTGCTTTGCTGGATAGTGAAAATCGTCTGGTTTTTGCTGTCAGATTTTGGGTGAGTTTAGCCACTACCGGATCATCTGCATTCACTACTGCCAGGCAGGATGTGTCCTGATTCTTGAAAATATTCATTTTGGTCAGGGCATAATGCTCGAAATTTTTATAACGATCAAGATGGTCCGGAGTGATATTCAGCAATATTGCTACGTCGGCTTTGAAACTATCTATCAGTTCCAGTTGAAAACTGCTTAATTCGAGGATAATAAAGTCAATTCCAGGTTTATCAATGGAACAGGAGGTAACCGGAATGCCGATATTACCCGCTAGAATGGCATTATAACCGCAATTAATTAAAATGTGGTGGATAAGACTCACAGTAGTGCTTTTTCCATTACTGCCCGTGCAGCAGATAATTCTGCTGTCTGAGGCTTTCAGTCTGTATCCCAGTTCAATTTCGCTGATGATTTCTTTCTGCAATGCCTGTGCCTGTTTGATGATGGGTGTTGATAATGGCACCCCGGGGCTTATTACCAGAGTATCATATTCAAAAATGCGAGCAGTATGACCGTCAAACTCACACTCAAATTCCCCGCCTAAAACTTTGCCGTCAGGTATAGCTGTAATTGGTTTATATTCACTTATAAAAACCTTCGCACCAAGTTGCTGCAGTTTTCTGGCAGCCGAGATACCACTCGCTGCCATTCCGATTATGGCAAAACTTTTACCTTTCACATTCATATTATATTACCTATCGAAGTTTAATTGTAGCCAGACCCACAGCCAGAAAAAGCAGGGCTACGATCCAGAATCTGGCGACTATTTTTTCTTCACTAAGCCCTTTTAATTCATAGTGATGATGCAGCGGTGCACAGCGGAACAGCCTTTTACCTGTCCCCAGCCTGCCTTTTGTATATTTGAAATAACTTATCTGAAGAATACTGGAAGCTATTTCAATGATGAATACTCCTCCAATGATCATTAAAAATATCTCTTCGCGCAGTAAAATAGAGATAACAGCCAGTTGACCGCCTAATGCCAGAGAGCCGGTATCTCCTAAAAATACTTCTGCTGGTTTGGCATTAAACCACAGAAATCCCAGAAGAGCACCTATCAAAGCGGAAATGTATATTGTCAGTTCTCCGGCATCTGCCAGGTAGTCCATTCTCAGGTGTTCCGCATGAAGCATATTTCCTTTGATATAGCTCATTATTCCAAGCCCGATCAGCGATATTATAACTGTACCGGTTGCCAGTCCATCCAGTCCATCTGTTATGTTGCAGGCATTACTGCTGCTCACGATCAAAAATATAACGAAGGGGATAAAGAATACTCCTAGATTTAACGTGATATCCTTAAAAAAAGGTAAACTGATTCTCGAAAATGATATCGCTTCCGCTCTATAACTGAACAAAACGATGCCGATTAATAAAGCCAGAATGATCTGACCCAGTAACTTGTAATGGCTTCTGAGTTTTTTCCCCGATCTCAGTACGTTTTTGTGATAATCATCAAAAAATCCCATGCTGCCTAACCATATAGTAGTTAAATACATGATCAGAATCGAGCTGCTCGTTAGATTATTCCAGAGAAGCGAAGTGATCAACACGCCGCTTAGAGGTATGATCCCACCCATTGAGGGAGTTCCTCTTTTTTCATTATGAGTATGTGGAAGACAGGTGCTTATTTCTTGCAATAGATGATGTTTCTTGAGCTTATTAATTATATGTGGACCGGCGATGATTGTATAAAGAAGTGCAAAAATGAAGGCGATCACTACGCGGAAAGTAATGTATTGAAATACATTAAAGGGATAGAATCCCAGGAATTGCTGATCAGTCAATGGTAATAGTAAGTGATAAAACATAGTTTAGATCCTTTCTAATATCTTTTCTAAGTGAATTGCATGTGAACCCTTAATGAGGATAACTGCATCATCTGGCAAAGTTTCGATTATACCTGAATTGATGAGTTGCTCAATAGTTGTATAGTGCTGAGAAGCTTCATATTCCCTCGCTTCTTCTCCAACCGATATCAGTAGGGAGAACTGAGCCGCTTTGAGTATACTGCCGATTTTTCTGTGAAAATCAATTGTTTGTTTGCCCAGTTCAAGCATAGAACCCAGGATGGCTACATGAGGTTTCGCGGGTTCCAGCTTTTCCCAGAAACCAATGGCTGCCTGCATTGATTGAGGATTAGCGTTATAACAATCTATGATCATCATTCCTGATTTATGGGGCATAAGCTGCAGGCGCAGAGGAAGAACAGGCATTTCTTGCAACGCTTTTTTAATTGTTGCGCTGGATATCCCGGTTTCCAAAGCTGCGCTGATGGCAATCACCGCATTAATTACCTGAAATTCGGCTGTTAAAGGCAATTCATATTGAACTTCATTTATAAGAAAACTATAACCATTATTTGTTTTTGATAATTTACTAATCCGGTATTTACAGTTTGTATGGAATCCAAAACTGCTGCCGGAATAATCTCTGAAATGCCCATCATCACCGGGATATAGGCAAATGCGTGCCCCGTATGCAAAAATTGCTTTTTTCTCTTGAAAAACACCCTCAGTATCCCGGAGAAATTCCAGATGTGAAGCACCTATATTTGTTATAACAGCTATATCCGGTAAGGTAATACGGGTTAACCAGTCTATTTCCCCAAAATGATTTGTTCCCAATTCAATAACGGCATATCGATCATTATAATGCAGGTTTAATATTGTTTGGGCAACTCCGATGAAATTATTCTCATTAGCATTGGTTTTCCCCGTCTTTCCACAATGGGATAATATCTGGGCCAGGTATTCTTTAACGCTGGTTTTTCCTGTGGAACCAGTTATTCCAAAAACAGTTGTTCCCAGTAACTGCCGGTAACATCGAGCCAGTTTTCCTAATGCTTCCAGAGTATTATCAACAACTATAAAATTATCATTTGTAATATTATAATTTGCTTGACATAAAGAAATACATGAAGTGTCGCAAAGCACCTTGCCGATAAATTCATGCCCGTCAAAATTCTCACCTTTTAAGGGAATAAAAAGACTTTGCGGAACCAGTTTCCTGGTATCAGTGACAATTTTTTTTAAGGTGAGATTCGGTTTATCTGATATTTTACTTGTACAGGTAAATTCTACCATAATGCGGTCAAAGTCAATATCATAAGTATCTGCTTCCGGGTGTGTCAGCAATTCGGCAATCTTTTCTCTTTCATCAAAGGGCATCTTGCAGCCCTTAATATCCTGATAAGTTTCATGTCCTTTGCCGGTTATGAGTAATACATCTCTTTTATGGGTGACACTCAGTCCGTCTGCAAGCGCTTTCTCTCTACTTTCCCTGATCCACACAGGTTCCTCGGGAGATGTTCCTGCTGCTATGTCTCTTATGATACTTATTGGATCTTCATATCGGGGATTATCGGTTGTAACGATTACCAGATCAGAATACCGCAGAGCTGCCTTGAGCATAGCTGGTCGTTTAATCTTATCACGGTTTCCTCCTGCACCGATTATGGTTATTAATCTTCCATTAACAAAGGGCTTCAATGCCGCAGTAACCTTCTCAATGGCATCAGGAGTATGGGCATAATCAATATATATGTTAAGAGCCTGATTATTTATAACTTTTTCCAGTCTTCCTGGTGCTGCCGAAATCTTCTTTGCTGCAGCTCCCAGAGATTCTAAAGTAAGATGAGGAAATGTAAGTTTCACTGCTGCTAAAGCACATATCAGATTCTGAACGTTAAACTCCCCTGTCAGGGGGCTTTCTATCTTAGTCTTCTCGCCAATTATACTTAAATTAAATTGTGATGAGATTATATCTATCTTATTAATTTTATAGGTAATATCAGAACCAGTTTCTGCTATGCCGTATTTAGCTCCCTTGATTTGTTCCCAATACTTCCTGCCCCAATCATCTTCCATATTGACTATTGCCTTGCCGTCTTCATGTAATTGACGGAAAAGCTTGAATTTACTCGCTGCATATTCTTCAAGGTTCTGATGAAAGTCCAGATGATCCTGACTCAGATTCAAAAATATGGCAGTTGTGAAATTAAGTGCCCGTAACCGCTGTAATGAAAGCGCATGAGAAGATGCTTCTAAAAAGACAACCTCCACTTTCTCAGCTTGCATTTTCGCCAGAACACTCATTAATTCAATAATATCGGGTGTAGTTAATCTGGTTTCAATATATTGATCTGCTATAAAGCAGCCAATGGTTCCTATATAGCCGCTTTTTATTCCACATTTAGAGGCAAGTTGCCAGGCAAGATATGCGGAAGTCGTCTTGCCGTTCGTTCCAGTAAATCCTACCAGTTTTAACTGACGGTCGTCAATCTGGAAATACTCTCTGGCTATCAGTGAAGTGGCTGCTCTGGAATCTGTAACGATGATCTGAGCTTCCTCAATATCTAACAAATGCTCGCAGATATAAAGTTCACAACCATTTGCTGCTGCCTGCTTATAATAATTATGACCATCTGTTTCCAGTCCTCTCAGGCAGAAGAAAGCTTCACCTTTACTCAACAATCGGGAATCTGTCTGCAAGCCTGTAATTTTTCTGTCTGCCTCAATATTCCTGCATTCCAGATAAAGGTTGTGTGATTGCAGAATTTCAATAATTCTGCTTACTTCAAATAAAGACGGCATATATCCTCTGAATTTATGGCTGTAGCAGGTGCAATTGATTGTTCATAAATAATACCGCTTCCCAGAGGCGTTATACTAATTTGATGGATTTGTGCCAGTTCGCTTGCTCTTTTCAATGTTAAACCCCTGAAATCCGGCATTTTTCCTTCTACGATAACAGCAGATTCTGTTTCGGCCAAAGCAAGGATTACCGGCTGATCTCGCTTAAATCGAATATTAGCGGGGGGAAACTGATCAGATATTATTCCACTTTTCTTCTTATTCACAAAAGTGTATTCTATATTCAGCCCTGTCAGTTTATTTTCTGCTTCCGCTTTGCTAAGTCCTACAAGATTAGGTAAAATTGCCAGATCAGATGAGTTTTCCATTACTTTTGTGACTATATCGCATTCCGGTATGATCAATATCTGACGGACAATATCACGAAATGTAGGCACCGCTGACTGAGAGGCATAATGATAAAGATGAATATCCTGCTTGCAGCGCTCAAATGAGACAACCATAACCAGTTGCGGATCATCAGCCGGAAAATAACCGGCAAATAGAGAATTGTGCTTGGTTATCTTTTTTCCCGATTCATCACGTGAGATAACTTCCGCTGTCCCTGTTTTACCGGCAATTTTAATGTAATCAAGACGTGCTTCTGTTCCGGTTCCCACCAATACTACTTCTTTTAAGAAATGCTGCATTTCAGAAAGTGCATTCGGAGAAGATATTGTCCGAAATACCTGAGGAGTTATTTTATTATATGAATTACCTATACTATCTTTACTCTCAAGTAATATCTGAGGTTTAATGATATTTCCAGCATTAGCTATAGCTGCATAAATTACTGCTAAATGCAGCATATTAAGCGAGATTTCCTGACCAAAGGCGATGGAGCATAAACTGTATTCAGACCATTTATTTACCGGACGGAATATCCCTTTACTTTCTCCATAGATACCGGATAAGGTCTCTCGCCCTAATCCCATCTGTATTAATCTATTATATAGATCTTCCCTGCCTATCTCCAAGGCTACACGACTAATTCCGGGATTACTGGATTCTACAATGATCCCCTCCAGGTTCATTTCTGTGAATTCCTTATGATCTGTGATCTTACGCCTGCCATCTGAATATTTCAATTCCAGGGTATGGCAATCAATGAGTTCATCTTTGCCATATAAACCCTTTTCAAGAGCCAGCAACGCCGTTACCGGTTTCATGGTAGATCCCGGCTCGATACTGTATGAGACAGGCAGATTCGTAAATGATCTTAACTGGTCAATACTCATATCCTTGTCTGTTTCCATTTCTCCACTAAGGGCAAGGATCTCTCCTGTATGAACATTCATTATTACGCCCATTGCACTTTGTGCCCCATATTTTTCAAGTCCTTCGTGCAATTGCTGTTCCAGAATTTCCTGATAACGGATATTGATGGTTAGATATACGTCCTGTCCATTGACAGCAGTTCTTGTTTTCAGGGAAGGTTTAAATATTTCTTTACCAGTCGCATCATAAAGCATTTCCGTCCAACCATCTTCACCTTTGAGTAATTCATCAAAGGTGGCTTCCATACCACAGGCTCCTGAAAGATGCAGAAACCTGGAAGATTGCTGGTTTTTTTCATCAGGAACACGCTGATCTGCTTCCGGAGAATATGCTAAGCCCAACAGTCGTGGTGCCAGATCCCCAAAAGGGTAAATGCGTTCTGCGGAAGTTCTGGTCACATGCAGCGCATTTATGATCTTATCCTTTTTTATGTGTATTGTCGTATCGGCTTGAACTGCTTTACAGATTTCATCTTTAATATCTTTAATATCAATGAATAATAGTTTGTCAGCTAAGAATATACTTGAAAAGCGGTCATCCTTAATTCTATCTAAAATTGAGTTTTTATTTGCCCCATTTTTTTTGCTGACTATGTTACTTATCAATGCATAGATCTTTTCCGGTTCATCCTTTTTTGCCTCTGTACTGATCAGGTTTTTATCAAGATCAAGCTGGTAATGATACTGAGTTGTTACCAGTAAATGTCCATTACGGTCATAAATATCACCGCGACGGTAATATTCTACTTCCTTAGCACGTTTCTGTCTTTTTAGAATTAACCTGTTATAATCATAAGGATCAAACACTGCTATGATGAAAAGGATGATTATGATATAGATAATGGGCACGAATATCAAATAGCGAAAAAACTTTAACCTGGCAGACATAAAGCCTAATCCTGTAATCTATTAGGAATTTGGAACGAAAAAGCTTCTGCCGTTGGCATCAGAAACTGAATCAGTGTTATTTCCTTCTGGTCTTCAGTTACTTCATAAAAGGCATAATCTGCGAAATCATCGGGTAAATATAATCCTAATTCGTTTTCAGCCAGCTGACTGATGAACTCCCGGCTTTTAAAATATGAATTTTCGCATCTGAGAAGATAATGATCCTCCAACATACCCTGGTATTCTTCATTAAGCTTATCCGTTTCCCGATTCTTCTTTAGTACGTTATCCATTATCAGAAAATGTGTAATAATATAGGCTGAAAGTAGAAAAATAAAAATAATTGTCAATTTCTTGTTCAATTTATCCCCCTTGTAACGCTGTGCGCTCAGCAATTCTCATTCTTACTGAACGTGATCTCACATTTTCCTCATCAGCTTCACCCGCTGTGATGGAATTCAATACTTTCAATCTAACTACCTTATTACATATACACTTAGGAAAATTAACCGGGCATACGCAAGACAGCGCCTCATAATTAAACACATTCTTCACAATCCGGTCTTCAAGCGAATTATACGATAGAACAACAAGACGTCCCTGAGGATTGAGCAGGTTTACTGCATCCTTAAGTGCCCTTTTAAGATATTCCAGTTCAGAATTTACTTCAATTCGCAGGGCCTGAAATATTCTGCTGCGCGCTTTTATTTTACGATGAGAACGTGCTGCCTTATCTATTATGGCTGCCAGTTCCAGAGTTGTTTCCAGGTTTTTGCTTTCTCGTTCCCGGCATATAGCTCTGGCAATTCGGAAACTTTCCTTTTCTTCGCCGTATTCTCGAAAAATCCTTATCAATTCTGCTTCACTGTAAGTATTAACGATAATAGCTGCTGTTATCTGCCGGCTTTGATCCATTCGCATATCAAGATTTCCATCCTGCATATAGGAAAATCCTTTCTCTGCCTGGTCAATTTGATAACTCGAAATTCCCAGATCCAGTAAAATTCCATCAACCTTCTTTACTCTCTCCAGTGCCAGTCTGGTGCGTATATTTACGAAATTATCATGAATTATTGTGATCTGCCCGGGAAATTCATCCAAAAGGTATGATGCCTGCCTGATGGCATCTATATCCTGGTCAAAGCTGTATAATCTGATGCCCTTACAGCTCCTGAGTATTTCATGACTATGACCTCCACCACCAAGAGTACCATCAACAATTACTTTGCCAGGTTCTAATGATAGACCGGTTATGGACTCTTCTAATAATACGGGGATGTGGTAATCGCTCATAAGATAAAATGCTCCGGTGGTTTCATTTTGTTTAACTCTTCGTCATTAAGCCCTGATTTATGCTCACTCTTCGCATATATTTCCAGATAGTCACCCATCCCGGCAATATATACTTCGTCGGGTTCTTTCAAAAATTCATAAAGCAAATGAGGTAGCTTGATCCTGCCGGATGCATCAAGTTCCGTTACCTTGGAACCATACTTCAATTGATAATGCAGTAGTGTTCTGGCTTCAGGATCATCTAACTCACTCAGCTTACGCCTGTATTCCTGCCAGGAACCTAAAGGGAATAACATTAAACGCTTCTGCGCAACTGTTATGTAGCATTCGGGAGTGGAACATGACCTGATAATATCAGCAAAGTCCTTCGGGATTGTCAGACTTTCACGATTTAATCGCATTTTCTGAGTACCTAATAACACTTGCTCCAGGAATGCCATATTCTCGCCTCATGTTTTTCTTTCATCTAATGAGCTCACATGAGAACTAAATTAAATATCGTCAAGCTTTTTTTGCTAACAGTAACTATTTTTAATGAAATATGTATTCTTTAGTGGACTTGAACCCTTTCCCAATGCCGTTCTCGGAGTCATAATTTTTTTTATTTTTTTTTTTCCTGAGTTTTGATTCATAAATCACGGTTTCCAATTCACGAGAATAATAATTATCTTGACAGTTAATCCGATAATAAATAGATTAACTAAAAAGTTAATATCATAAGGTAGGTCAGATGCCCGGAAAGGAACGTTATGCCCTGGTTGACTGTAATCAGTTTTATGTCTCCTGTGAGCGCGTATTTCGTCCGCAGCTCTGGAATAAGCCGGTGGGGGTGCTTTCCAATAATGACGGCTGTCTGGTGGCATTATCGCCGGAGATGAAAGCTCTGGGCATCAAGCGGGGTGTGCCGGCGTTTAAGATCAACGATCTGGTAAAAAAGCATGACATTCAGCTATTTTCATCTAATTATGGTTTATATGGCGATTTATCGGCGCGGGTAATGCAGATTTTAAGTGAATTTACCCCGGAGCTGGAGATATATTCAATCGATGAGGCATTTCTGCGTCTGGACAGTCTGAAAATATCAGACTGGCAGGAATACGGGCGGAAAATGCGCGGGATGATAATGAAATGGGTGGGATTGCCAGTATCAGTGGGGCTGGGACCTACAAAGACGCTGGCGAAGATAGCGAACCGGGTAGCGAAGAAGTTTCCCGGTTACCAGGGGGTATTTGACATCACGGATCATCCGAAGCTGGAAGCCATCCTGCAGTGGATACAAGTGGAGGATATCTGGGGCGTAGGTTACCGCTATGCGCAGAAGTTGAACAGTTATGGCATCAAGACAGCCTGGGATTTGAGCAAAGCGGATTACAAGTGGGTGCAGCAGCAGATGACGATTGTGGGGCTGCGGACGGTGAAAGAATTGAACGGCATTTCGTGCCTTGATATGGAACTGGACATGGTACCGAAGAAGCAGATAATTTCCTCGCGTTCTTTCGGGCATCCGGTGAGTGAATTGAACGAATTGCTGGAAGCAGTGGCTGATTACTGCCAGGTGGCAACTCTTAAACTGCGGCAGCAGCACAGCCTTGCCAGCTCGATCATGGTGTATCTTACCACAAACCGCTTTCGGGATGAACCGCAGTATGCCAATTATGCCGGTTTTAAGCTGGCTACGCCTTCCGCTTATGTGCCGGATTTCATCAAGACCGCTTCTGATCTGTTACGCTCAATCTATCGACCGGGATATAAATTCAAAAAAGTGGGAGTAATGCTGAGCAATATTATTGCCGAGGGGCAGGCTCCACTGGATTTTTTTGATCGGGTATATATTGATGATGAGCGCAAAATAGTGATGGACTGCCTGGACAAAGTAAACAAAGTCTGGGGTCCTGGAACGCTGGCGTATGCGGCAGCGGGGATAAATAAAGGCTGGCAGATGAAACGGCAATTGCTGTCACCCAGCTACACCTCAAACTGGTGGCAGTTGTTAAGAGTGAACAGTGACAGAACGACTAAGCGACTGAATGACTGAACGACTGAGAGACGGGAACTGAGAACGTTGAGTCCCGGCTTGGCACTAATTATCATTTATCTGTGAGTAGTGAGCAGTAATAAGAGAAGATTTTTTCACCACAGAGGTCACAGAGGGAAAAGCGAGGGAGCGACTTAGCGAGGGGGGGGAAGGGGAGAAATTGAGAAGTAGTGGTGACTTGTGACTGGTGATATGAGAAATCAGGGCAGGAATGCTCTGGATTCGTTCACAGACCATCCCTGGTCTGATTAAACGACTCACGATTTACGAATCACGATTAATGGATAACTAATGACTGGAAAAATATAGAACAAGTGTAATAATGTATTTGTGTAAGTGATAATTAAAACTCTTGGGATTCAGTCAAGTCATATGGATACCAATCGGAGTGTACCGAGAGACTAGAAAGAATGTTATTTATCTATATATTATAGAGATAAATAGATTTTGACGGAAAACAGATGTGGGAAAAGATTAGAATACGTTACGAGAATTAAATTGAGAGAAAAGATGAGGAACGTTCTATTCAATGGACGATGGATGATGGATGATAGGGTAACCAGGGTTGCCGGAAGAAGTGAGTCGTCAATCGAGATCCGAGACATCCCGGAACGCTAAATCCCTACTCGACTCTGACATTCATCTCACGACTCACGCTGAAAGATGTGAAGTCTCAATTTCGCATTTTCACATCTTCACATCTTCACATCTTCACATTATCTCCTTATTACCACTAAATTACTATTTGGATTACATTAAGACTCTATAATACGATTTAAAAAAGTGAAGCCTTTCAACCGCGAAAGCCGCGAAATGACGCGGGGAAAAATATAAGTTGTTTTTTGAGGACACAAAGTAAGTGGACGTTCACCAGAGCGTAGCTTGGGGAATGAACACGACCTTATAAAAAATACAATATCCATAGAACCGCGGATTAAGAGGATTGAACGGATAAAGAGAAGATATTTCAACCGCGAAAACCGCGATTGAAGCGCGAAAAAGAAAAATAGAAAGAATGATAGACGGGATGAGGGGGGTAACTGATTAATAATTAATGATGATTAAGAGGGAAGATGATACGGGAGGAGTGATAGAGGGAATGAGGGAGAGAAGGGGGGAGATTAAGAATTATGGATTAAGGATTAAGTGGGACGTGCCTGATGTTTTATTAATTTGACAATCAGAAAAGAAAATCAATGTTTGGTTTATTATGCTGTAGAATTGAAATCTAATTCAATAAGAAGTATATGGGAGTTAGAAATGCAGAGACAATCAAAGACGGGAGTATTGCAGATTTCAGAGCAGAGTTTGGAATCTTATAAATGTGTTAACAGGAGAATAAAATGATTAATACGAAGAACCAGCAAAACGAAGATATTAGATATCAGCAGAACCGTTCCATCCGTGTCTTTGTATCTTCCACTTTCCGTGATATGATGGGGGAGCGCGATGCTTTGATGACACACACCTGGCCCCAGCTTCGCCGGTTCTGCCGGGAACTACACGTAGAACTGGTGGAAGTTGACTTGCGCTGGGGTATAGCAGAAGAACAAAGTACCCGCAAAGAGACACTTAAGCTTTGCCTTGATGAGATTCGGGCTTGCCGTCCCTTCTTTATCGGATTATTAGGCGAGCGTTATGGATGGATACCCGATGATGATGCTTATACTGCTGACCTGGAGGAAGAGCAATCCTGGATTAAAGAGCTTCACGGAAGGAGCGTTACCGAATTGGAAATCCTGCATGGTGTACTCCGGAACCCTGAAATGGCTGGGCGTGCTTTTTTCTATTTTCGCGACCCGGAATATGCCCTAAACCAGGGAGCTGATTTCCTGCCTGAGAACGAAACCGCAGCAGCAAAACAAAACGAGTTAAAGAATCACATTCGCAAAACCTGTGAAGATAAGAATATCCCGCTTGAAGATTATCCCGATCCCGAAGCGCTGGCAGTTCTTGTTCTGGAACAGCTTAAAGCGGCTATTGCTGTGCAGTTCCCGAAAGAAAATATACCCGATCCATTAGACAAAGAAACCCTCGACCACGAAGTATTTGCCGAAACTCGTAGACGCACTTATATTAGCAGGTCAAATTACTTTAACACACTCGACAGCTATATTACCGGAGAAGGAACTCCTTTTGTATTATCAGGTGATTCAGGAAGTGGTAAATCTGCTTTGCTGGCTAACTGGGTAACACATTGGATAAATGACCATCCAGATGATTTTATTTTTCAACACTATATTGGTGGAACTACTGACAGTGCCATACACTGGAAACTAATGACACGCCTGATGGCTGAAATTAAACGCTGGACTAATGATCCTGAAGAGTTACCTGGCTCTAATGATGACATCCTGAGAGATTTTCCCCTTTGGCTCTCAAAAGCACGAATAAAAGCAGAGCGGGAAGGAGTAAGATTTGTTGTAGTGCTTGATGCACTTAATCAGTTGGAAGATAAAGATCATGGCAGGTTATTAGGCTGGCTGCCGGAGCATCCTTTTACCGGGGCATTAAAACTAATCACCTCAACTCTGTCCGGTGAAACGCAGGAGGTATTGGAAAAATGGAAATGGCAAACACTTAGTATAAAGCCACTCACTTATGATGAACGCAGTAAAATGATAGTTGATTACCTGGGCAGGTTTAGCAAGAAACTTGATGTGCCCCGCCTTGAGCGACTATCTGCTGCATCTGCTGCTGCCAATCCGCTCTATTTGAAAATATTATTGGATGAACTGCGAGTAACAGGAACGTATGACAAGTTAGATGAGCGTTTGGATGATTACCTTTCTGCCAGCGACATTCCGTCCTTATTAGGCAAAGTACTTGCCCGGTACCAGCGCGACTATGAGCATGACCGCAAAGGATTGGTAAAAGATGCACTGGATTTGATATGGTCAGCACGCCGTGGACTCACAGAGGTTGAACTTATGGAATTATTAAAGCCCGATAACCTGCACAAATTACCTTTGGCAACATGGGCACCTTTGCGTGCTGCGCTGGAAGAAGGCTTAGTGGACCGGGGTGGAATACTTAATTTTTCCCATGACTTCCTGCGTGCGGCTGTAGAAACAGCCTTTTTACCCGATATTGATACAAAAAATGATTTTAGAATAGCACTTGCCAATTATTTTGAAGCTCAATCTCCGAATAGACGTAATTGCGACGAACTGCCCTGGTTATTATGGCAGACTGAATTGTCTGAACGCCTCCGCAAATGTTTGCTTAACATTGATAGTTTTATTGAGCTACGTGAGAGGGATGAGGATGAACTTCGAGGCTACTGGGTTTACCTGAACGAAGAAAGAAGCATGGGAAAACATTATTTAGACTCTTTTAACTCTTGGGCTGCACAGAAAGGAACTAGTAAACAACGTACTTCCTTTGTTGCTAATCAACTTGGTTTTTTTCTTTTCAATGCATCGCTTTATACAGAAGCAGAACCGCTGTTGAAAAGAGCATTTCAAATAGGTGAACACAACTTTAGGAAAAACGATCCGGAAGTTGCCATTCGTCTCAATAACCTTTCGGTATTGTTTCAAGCCACAAACCGTTTTGGCGAAGCTGAGCCGCTGATAAAGAGAGCACTTCAAATAGATGAACAGAACCTTGGGAAGGAGCATCCGAACGTTGCCAGAGATCTCAATAACCTTGCTCAACTGCTTCAAGACACCAACCGCCTTGATGAAGCTGAGCCATTGATTAGAAGAGCACTTCAAATTGATGAACAGAACTTTGGGAAAGACCATCCGTTCGTTGCTATTCGTCTCATCAACCTTGCTGGATTGCTTAAAGCCACCAACCGCTATGGCGAAGCTGAGCCACTGCTGAAAAGAGCACTTCAAATAGATGAACAGAGCTTTGGGAAAAAGCACCCGAACGTTGCCAGAGATCTCGGCAGCCTTGCTCTATTGTTTAAAGCCACCAACCGCTATTGCGAAGCTGAGCCACTGCTGAAAAGAGCACTTCAAATAGATGAGCAGAGCTTTGGGAAAGACCACCCGAACGTTGCCAGAGATATCAACAACCTTGCTCTATTGCTTCAAGCCACCAACCGCTATTGCGAAGCAGAGCCACTGATGAAAAGAGCACTTCAAATAGATGAACAGAGCTTTGGGAAAGAGCACCCTAAAGTAGCCACTAGTCTCAACAACCTTGCTCTATTACTTCAAGACACCAACCGCTATGGCGAAGCTGAGCCACTGATGAAAAGAGCTCTTCAAATAGATGAACAGAGCTTTGGGAAAGACCACCCTAAAGTAGCCACTAGTCTCAACAACCTTGCGCTATTACTTCAAGAAACCAACCGCTATGGCGAAGCAGAGCCACTGATGAAAAGAGCACTTCAAATAGATGAACAGAGCTTTGGGAAAGATCACCCGAATGTTGCCATTCGTCTCAACAACCTTGCTCAACTGCTTAAAGCCACCAACCGCCTTGACGAAGCTGAGCCTCTGATGAAAAGAGTTATTAATATATTTGAAAAAAGTCTTGGTAAAAATCATCCTAATGTGGCAACAAGTCTCAACAACCTTGCTCTATTACTTCAAGACACCAACCGCTATGGTGAAGCTGAGCCATTGATGAAAAGAGCTCTTCAAATAGATGAACAGAGCTTGGGGAAAGACCACCCGAAAGTAGCCATTAGTCTCAACAACCTTGCTCTATTGCTTCAAGCTACCAACCGCCTTGGCGAAGCTGAGCCCCTGATGAAAAGAGTTATTAAAATATATGAAAAAAGCCTTGGCAAAAATCATCCTAAAGTGGCATTGGGTCTCAGCAACCTTGCGCAATTACTTCTAGCTACCAACCGCTATGGCGAAGCTGAGCCCCTGATGATGAAAGCACTACAAATAGATGAACAGAGCTTTGGGAAAGATCACCCAAACGTTGCCGTTCGTCTCAACAACCTTGCTCAACTGCTTCAAGCCACCAACCGCCTTGACGAAGCTGAGCCACTGATGAAAAGAGTTATTAATATATTTGAAAAAAGTCTTGGTAAAAATCATCCTAATGTGGCAACAAGTCTCAGCAACCTTGCTGGATTGTTTCAAGCCTCAAACCGCTATGGAGAAGCAGAGACACTGTTGGAGAGAGCACTGCAAATAGATGAACAGAGCTTGGGGAAAGACCACCCGAAAGTAGCCATTCGTCTCAACAACCTTGCTCAACTGCTTCAAGAAACCAACCGCCTTGGTGAAGCTGAACCGCTGATGAAAAGAGTTATTAATATATTTGAAAAAAGTCTTGGTAAAAATCATCCTAATATGGCAACAAGCCTTAACAACCTTGCTAGATTGTTTCTAGCTACAAACCGCTATGGAGAAGCTGAACCATTGCTGAGAAGAGCACTTCAAATTGATGAACAGAGCTTAGGGAATGACCATCCGGATGTTGCCAGAGATATTAGAAGCCTTGCTGGATTGCTTCGTTCTACTAACCGCTTTGGCGAAGCTGAGCCACTGATGAAGAGAGCCATACAAATTGATGAACAGAGCTTTGGTAAAGACCATCCGAAAGTTGCCAGAGATATCAGAAGCCTTGCTAGAGTGCTTCAAGCTACCAGCCGTCTTGGCGAAGCTGAGCTACTTTATGAAAGAGCCCTTCAAATAGATGAACAGAGCTTTGGGAAAGACCACCCTAACGTTGCCACTAGTCTCAACAATCTTGCACTATTGCTTCAAGCCACTAACCGCCTTGGCGAAGCTGAACCGCTCAGCAGGAGGGTGGTTGAAATATTCATCAATTTTACTCGCTCCACCAGTAATCAACATCCGCACTTACAGAAAGGTATTAACAATTATAAAAACTTACTTGAAGCAATGGGTTGGAGCCAAGACGAAATTATTGATCAACTGAAAAAAATAGCACCCGAGCTATTTAATAAATAGTAATTATAAACTCAAACAAAAAACAAGACAATAAATCTATTGACTCCATTATCTTGCGCACCTTCTTCCATCTTCATCAGCAGTACCTTTGCTGATATGCAGGCTGAAAGAGATTATCTATGAAAAATAATATTTCCCGGTGTGGTGGAAGATGAATTACGCAAAAGAAGAATAAAAATGGAGATTGCAGATCTTCGCTAGAGTGAAAATTCGACATCCATAGGGCTTGAAGACGAACGGGGAGCAAACATTTTGAAGGTTTGTCTTGATCTTCTTAATCCATGGTTCTATGCATATTGTAATTTTTTAAAAGGTCGTGTTCATTCCCCAAGCTGCGCTCTGGTGAACATCCACTTGCTCTGTGTCCTCGAAATACAACTTTTTTTTGTGTTTTTCGTGGCTGATAGTCTTCTCTTTATCCGTTTAATCCTCTTAATCCGCGGTTTAAATTTATTTCTTCGTTCAGTCGAGTCATCAAGGAGTCAAGAAGTCGCGTAGTCTATTCGTCGGTTTGTCAGTCGCTTTGTTATTTCGAACCTGTAAAAAGAAAACTGCGTTTTCTATAAATTGACATGCTCAATTTACTCCAAAGGGGTTCTCAACTCCTTGCAGTATTCGAGCATTTTCTGGGCGTGGTCTTTGGCTTTTACGTTATACCAGGCTTCGTGGATGGTACCCTGAGGATCGATGAGAAATGTGGAGCGCACTACCCCGAGGGCTGTTTTGCCATAAAGAGTTTTTTCGCGCCAGACTCCGTAGGCCTGCATAACTTTTAAGTCTTGATCGCTGAGCAGCGTAAGATTGAGAGCCTGTTTTTCGATGAAACGTTGGTGGCTGCTGACGGAATCTTTACTGATACCGATGATCTTAATGCCAAGTTTTTCAAAATCCTGCTGCAGGCAGGTGAAATCCCGGGCTTCGAGGGAGCAGCCGGGGGTATTATCGCGGGGATAAAAATACAGGATCAACCAGTAACCTTTAAAATCAGATAACTTCACGTTTTGATTATCCTGATTAAGCAGGTTGAAATCGGGAGCCTTGGCTCCTGCTGTTAATTGGGTCATTTTTTCTCCTTTTCTGTCTATATGCTTGTATAAAGATAGCGTTTAATTTTATTAGTAGGTGTTTTAACGAATTCTTCGGGTATCATTTTGATCTGAGAAATCCGGCTGTAGGCTGGCAGTTTCTTGTTGATTTCTATGAGATTCTCCTGCATCAGAGTCAGTATCTGGGGATCTGAGATATCCCTGGCATCTGTTTTTTCAAAGTCAGGATAAACGAGAGCGACTATTTTATTATCCTGCTCAATAACCAGTGATTCCAGGATATAAGGCAGATTATTGAGTCTGGCTTCTATTTCTTCGGGATAGATATTGATACCGGATGGACCGAGGATCATATTTTTCTTGCGCCCTTTAATGAAGATGAAACCGTCACTATCTATAATTCCGAGGTCACCGGTATGCATCCAGCCGTCTTTTTCTATGGTTTCTGCGGTTGCCTGTTCGTTTTTGTAATAACCATCCATAATGCTTTCCCCGCGCACCATAATTTCACCGATCACTTTATCCGGTTGTGGAGAATCGATCTTTACTTCCAGCCAGTTGACAACGCGACCTACAGAAGCCTGCTTAAAATCGCGCCAGCCGGCATAACTGATAAGCGGTCCACATTCGGTCATACCATAACCGACTGTATAATGGAATTTGATCTTACGCAGAAAGGCTTCTACTTCGGGAGCGAAGGCAGCGCCGCCGAGAACGAGTTCCTTGAAATTATTACCGAAGGCTGTGGAAAGCTTGTCATTTATCTTATTTGCTATCATGGTATTGAGAACAGGCAGTTTGAGCATTGTTTTCAGTGGCTCTTTACTGATCTGCGGTTTTAACTGTTTACGGTAGATCTTTTCAATGATCAGGGGTACGGAGAGAATAAGTTCCGGCCTGATCTCTGAGAAAGCTTTCACTATAACTTTGGGTGAAGGTATTTTACCCAGGAAAGTAATATGACAGCCTACGGTGAAAGGAAAGAGAAATTCAAAAGCGCAGCCGTAGGCATGTGCCAGAGGTAAAAAAGAAAGTATCTTATTGGAAACCACCAGTGGCATATTTTCACGTGCATAGAGCAGGTTTGCCAGCATACAGTTATGCGACAGCATCACACCTTTGGAAAGCCCGGTTGTGCCGGATGTATATACTATGGCAGCCAGTTTATCGTTTTCTATAAAATTTAATGAGATCTTTCTTTTTTCCGGAAGCCGGCTGCCTGACGCGATAAGGGTTTCAGAAAGTCTATTGAGGGAGTCTTTTGCCTGTTTCCGGCGTTCAAATAATATCTGGAAGTTTTCCAGGTTTATCAGCGCCATAAGCTGCGGCATCTGGTCTTCATCAACCAGGTCGTAATGGTACTGGCTTAAGAAGAATAGAACGGCATCGGAATGATTAATGATATGGTGAATATCCTCTGCCTGAAAATCGTTAAGAATGGGCACGATCACCGCACCGTAACTAATCGCTGCCAGGTAAGTTACTGCCCAGTTGACAGAATTATTGCCGATGAGGGCAATTTTATCCTGTTCTTTAACACCGGCACTGAGGAAAATTTTATGGAGTGCTTCAATCTGAATACCCACTTGACCGTAAGTTACCGTTTTACCCTGGTAATCGCTGAGAGCTTCCAGATCCCAGTTATCATTTATTGACTGAGAAAAATACCGGATATAATTATCATGAATCATATAACGCTCCTTAATTCTTAAATATTATTCAGGTTAAATATGATTTAATATTCATTTTCAGGCAAGATATTTTTTTTAAACAGTTATTCGTTAGCATTAAACGTTAATCGAGAATTGAACCGAAAACTGAAAGATAGAGAGGCTGACCGATTCGCGGCTGACACCGGCAGCTCACCCCTTCTCCCCTTCTCCTCTTCTCCTCTTCTGTCCTGTTCACTATTCACCGCATTTGTCTTTCAACCAGTCCAGCATCTGGCTGCGGGTGGGGGATTGTGCCTTTCTTACATAGTAACCTGAAGTATAAACACCGGTGAGCAGTGCTTCTTCCAGAGTCATCCCCAGAAGTTTACCCAGGCAGAATCCGGCATTAAAATTATCTCCGGCACCTGTAGTTAAAACGGGAGTGGGAGTATAATGACCATCAACCCAGATCATCTCCTTCCTGTTTGCGGCTGCAGCTCCCCGCAAGGGGTGGATTAGGATGGTGTCAATATCCAGAAATTGCTGCAGAGCTGCTGCTCTTTCAAGGGTAATGCACTCGGGAATTCCCAGCCAGTTTGCAATCATTTGTGATTCCTTTTCATTGAGACCAAGAATAACGCGGGTGTGAGTGTTCAGTTCTTTAATCAGTTCCAGGGCTATAAAAACGTCTTCTTTATAACGTTTAGCCGGATCAGCCAGATCAAAAAAGGTCAAGGGATAATGAGCATTTTCTTTCAGGATATTCGTAAATCCCCGAATTATATCATCCATGCCAGCCAGCATTGTCCAGTTAGTAAAAGCAATTAATTGAGCAGAACAGATCATTTTCTCCAGTTCCTGCTTTCCCAGAACGTTTATCAGGTTGTCCCAGGTGACGTTGTTTACGGTGGCTATTTTGCCCAGCATTAGTTTCCCGTCTGCAAATTCCAGAGCCTGAGTATGTCCCGGATTGGCAACAGATACTATGCGGTGGCAGAGACGAGTAAAATCAGAAAACAGAGGATTTATATCAGGATAGCCCAAAGCCCCGATATAATCGATATTCATGCCATACATTGCCAGAGAATTTGCCATGATCACGCCATTCCCCCCAATTTTAATATTCTGGGGCATGAGCTCGATATTAGCCGAAAGACCGGCAGCACTCTGGATGCGTTCAGCAAATTCTGTTATGGTATTGATCTTTTTATAATCAGAAGAGTTCAGCCTGGTATTAACTACGTGCATAATCTCATCGATGAACCCGTCAAACCCGATAAGCAACTGCTTTGGAGCAGTGTCAGCGGCAAGTATATTAATTATTTTCTGCAATTTTTCTTTCATAATCACCTCAATGTTTTCTATGCAGCAGCAGCATTTTCAGTCAATAAAAAGAGAATTTTATTTACAAAAAAAAGACAAACTGAACTTTGCCTATGAATTTATGTGATAGTTAAAAGGAAGTAATTTCCGGAGACATAGTTTAAATCATAAGGGTGTAATCAGGAGTAATTATGGCAGAAAAATTTCAAAGAAGCAGCGGCATTCTGTTACATATCACATCTTTACCAAATCGATTCGGGATCGGAAGCATGGGTGCGGAAGCAGAAGAATTCGTTAATTTCCTGGCAAAAAGCGGACAGAAGTTATGGCAGATATGCCCACTGGGTCCAACGGGTTATGGCGATTCACCTTACCAGGTATATTCATCATTTGCCGGGAATCCGCTACTGATAGATCTTGACTCGCTGGTGCAGAATCATCTGCTGAATAAAAGCGATCTGGAACCCGCACCTGAGTTTAATGCCCAGTATGTGGAATATGAAAAAGTTTGCCGTTTTAAGGATAAGATGTTCCGTCTGGCTTATGATAAGTTTAAAAAGAAGATTCCGCAGAGATTCAAGGTATTTCTGGTCAATAATGCCTTCTGGCTGGAAGATTATGCTCTTTTTATGGCGTTGAAAGGTGCTGATAATGGAAAATCCTGGCTGCAGTGGCAGCCTGAATTGAAGTTACGGGATAAAAAAGCTCTAGCTGAAAAGAAGAGCGAACTCACGGATGAGATTCGATATCAACAATTTCTCCAGTTTATTTTCTGTCAGCAGTGGCAGAAATTGAAGGAATATACAAATGAGAAAGGCATTAAAATCATTGGAGATATTCCCATATATCCGGCATTGGATTCTGCAGATGTCTGGGCTTTTCCTCAATATTACCAGTTTGATAAAGAACACAATCCCAGCGCAGTATCGGGATGCCCGCCTGATGATTTCAGCCCTACAGGACAGTTATGGGGAAATCCGCTCTATAACTGGGAAAAACTGGAATCTGACGAGTATTCCTGGTGGGTAGCACGTTTTGCTTATATGCTGGAAATGGTGGATATAATCAGAATCGATCATTTTCTTGGTTTTGAACACTATTGGAGTGTCCCATTTGGTTCTCCGACAGCTGAAAACGGGGTCTGGAAACCTGGTCCGGGGCATAAGCTATTTGCCACAGTAGAGAAGGAACTGGGGAATTTACCTTTGATTGCCGAAGACCTGGGTGCAATTACACCTGCTGTTGAAAGACTGCGTGATGACTTCAATTTTCCGGGTATGAAAATATTGCAGTTTGCCTTTTATGACGATGATGATAATCCCTATTTACCTCATAATTTCACCACAAACTGCGTGGTATATACAGGTACCCACGATAATGAGACCTCCGTCGGCTGGTATCATAATCTCCCTGATCATATCAAAAACAATGTCCGCAACTATCTGAGTTTCTTAAAATTTACCGACTGGGAAGTTGGCTGGAAGCTAATTGAAGCAGCGCTGGATTCGGTAGCAGTTTTAGCAATTGCACCTCTGCAGGATTATATTGGGCTTGATAACAGGGCGCGTTTCAATATTCCCGGAACAGTAGGTGAAAATTGGCGTTGGCGCTATATGCCGGGTGTATTGACACCTCAGATGGCAGAAGCAATCTTACGTATGGTGAGAAAATCGAAAAGGCTGTAAGCTGAGGAAAAGACGGATAGAGTGATAGACGGAAGGACGGCTAATGCGCGTGTAGTCATATTTATCTTCTCACTTCTCAATTCTCACTATTCACTGTTACCATCTTCTATGAAAATCTTTACAAAAAACTGGTGAATTTATGAGTGTACTTCTGGAGGTTACTATGGATATCAAGATGATCGCTATAGAGCTTTTTAAATTAGTAGATCCTCTCCCTTCACGTTCCGGGGGCGGGCATGAGATCAGCATTAATTCGGTTATTGACCGCAGCGGGGATAAAGATCAGCTTACTTCCCAAACCGGCAACTTAAATGAATATATTGACCACACCCTTTTAAAACCTGATGCTACGGAAAAGGATGTAATTAAAATCTGTGAAGAAGCCGACCGTTTCCATTTTGCCAGTGTCTGTCTCAATCCCTGCTGGGTGGAACTGGCAACACATCATGTTCACAAAGCTGCCATCTGCACTGTTATTAGTTTCCCTTTAGGTGCCAGTACCTCTGTTGAAAAATTAATACAGGCAAAAATGGCAATTAAACAGGGAGCCGCTGAAATTGATATGGTCATTAATATTGGACAGCTTAAATCAGGTAATTATGATCTGGTCTATCAGGATATAGCTGTTGTAAGTGATTGGGCAAAAAAGAATAATGTGCTGCTGAAAGTAATAATCGAAACTTGCCTTCTTTCTGATGTAGAAAAGGTTATTGCCTGTCTTCTCAGTAAAAAAGCCGGTGCCGATTTCGTGAAAACTTCAACCGGATTCAGTACCGGAGGTGCTACGGTTGCCGATGTGCAACTGATGCGAGAGGTTGTTGGACCCAAAATGGGCGTGAAAGCTTCCGGCGGCATACGTTCCGAAGATACTGCCAGAGCTATGCTGGCTGCTGGTGCTAACCGTCTGGGCACTTCCAGCGGAATTAAGATAGTGGATCCACAACTAACAATCCTGGGAAGCGAATATTAAATAATGAAAGTTGTTATAGCAGGATATAATATTGACAGTTCTCTTCTAAATCTATCCAGTCAGCACGAATTATCAACGCCGGAAACCATATCTGCTGCTTATGCCCGGATTTCACGCAGTCCTAAAAGCGTGGATCTATTACGTAAAGAAGCACTGGCAGATGTGAATAAAGCCCGTAAATCAAATAATTCTATTGTTTTTGAGATGGGACATGCTTCTGTTGCCGAACATGCCGTTTTTAATTTTGATATCATCGGTATTTCCCGGCTGCTGGTGGAAACAGTACAACGTACTCGACTGGCTTCTTTTACTGAAAAATCACAGCGCTATGTTACGCTTACCGGCGATTATCACATTCCTGCCGAAATTATAGGCACTGCTCTGGAATCTGAGTTTAAAGAAATGATTGCCAGACAGAATCTTATGTATGACGAGTTATATCATAGAAGCAAAAAATACCTGAGTGAACATGATTTTCCGGGCAGTACCCGCGAATTGAACGGAAAGGCAAAGGAAGATGCCCGTTATGTGCTGGCATTAGCTACGGATACCCAGTTTGGCATGACCATAAATGCCCGTTCCCTGGAACGTCTGTTGCAGCGGCTGGATGGCAATCCCTTACAGGAAGCTAAGGAATTGAAGCTGCTTCTGGAAACCGAAGCAAAGAAAATTGCGCCTTCACTGGTGCGCTATACCAGTTGTGAAGATCTGGCTGCCCGTTTGCAGATAGACCATTTTGAACCAAAAACATCTGCCCCAGATAAGAGCGTACATCTTTTGAGTATTACCTCGCAGGCAGAAGAACGCATTCTTGCCGGATTGCTTTTTGAAAACAGCGGAACTGATTTCTCTTCAGCTCTCCAGTGGTTGCTGGCAATGCCAGCTTCTGAGAAAGCAGCTCTTTATGCGCAATTATTTTCTGATCTTAAGCCATGGCAAAGGCTGCCACGTGCTTTTGAACTGGTAGAAGCCGAATTTGCCTTAACCATTTCCTCTTCCTGTTTCGGTCAACTCAAAAGGCATCGTATGGCTACGCAATTACGCTCACCGTACCATCCACTCTATGGCTATGTGATTCCGCCGCTATTGCTGGAAATTAATGTTTTTCCACAGATTGCTGAACTGATGGAGGATGTGGAACATGTATATTTCAAGCTGGAAGAACATAAAAAGGGACTGGGTAGCTATATACTTACCAATGCCCATAAACTGAGAGTTATCTTCAAGGCGAATCTGCGGGAACTGTATCATTTTTCCAGATTACGCTCAGATGAGCATGCCCAGTGGGAAATCAGAGAAATTTCGCTTGAAATAGATAGTATTTTAAAGGATAAACTCCCTCTCGCGGCAGAAATGCTCATGGGAAAAGACGAATTAATAAAAAAAAACCGTTGTTGAGGTTAATATGAAACCCATTATCTTTATCAGCCGGCGTCTGCCGGAAGCTATGATGGAGAAATTAGCAGATTATTTTGAAATCTGCTGCAATCCTCAGAACAGAAATCTTGACCATGCTGAATTGCTGGCAGGTGCCCAAAAGTGCGATGTGATGATCACAATGCTTGCCGATAGCATCGATCGTGAAATCCTTGCTTCAAATCCACGCCTGAAAGGCGTCTGCAATTATGCCGTCGGTTATAATAATATCGATGTTGCCGCTGCCACTGAACTGGGCATTCCCGTCTGCAATACTCCCGGTGTTTTAACGGAAACAACTGCTGACCTTGCCTGGGCGTTATTAATGTCCGCTGCCCGGCGCATCGTGGAAAGTGACCGTTTTACCCGAGCCGGTAAATTCACGGGCTGGGCGCCCTGCCTTTTACTGGGTGAAGATATTTATGGTAAAACCCTTGGTATCATCGGTGCCGGCAGAATTGGTGAAGCTGTTGCCAGAAGAAGTTGCGGCTTTTCTATGCATATCCTCTATACCAGCCACAACAGAAATGAATACCTCGAAAATGATTTACAGGCGCAAAAAGTAGAACTTGCCGAACTCCTCCAAAAAAGTGATTTCATCTCGCTGCATGTGCCTTATAATGAACAAACACATCATCTGATCGGAAAAGAAGAACTGGCAATGATGAAGAAAACTGCAGTGCTCATCAACACTGCCAGGGGACAGGTCATAGATGAATCTGCTCTCATTAAAGCCCTTAAGGAGTATCAGATCGCTGCTGCCGGTCTGGATGTTTTCTATAGTGAACCGGAGATCCCGCAAGAAATGAGAGACCTGGAAAATATCGTCATTGTGCCGCACATCGGCAGCGCCAGCCTGGAAACCCGGACCCGCATGGCGCAACTGGCACTCGATTGTGCCCGTGCCTGTATTGAGCATACCATGCCGCCGGCGATTGTTAATCCGGAGGTTTTAAAAAACTGATATGGAAGAAGTTAAAATACTAATTATTGGTGCCGGATGCGTAGGTCTGGCTGTCGGGCTTGAACTCAGCAGGCGCTTTGAAGACGTGCTCATCGTGGAAAAAGAAGACAGCTATGGCAGGCATACCAGCAGCCGTAACAGCGAAGTTATCCATTCTGGCATTTATTATCCGCAGAACAGCCTGAAAACTGAGCTATGTATTCAAGGCAGAGAATTAATGTATGAATATCTCCAGGATAAAAATATACCACACAGACGCTGCGGCAAGCTGGTCATCGCCACTGAGGATGCTGAAATACCAGCTCTGCTAGCCTTACGGGATAATGGCATAAAAAATGGAGTTACCGGTCTGGAAATTATTGATAAACAAGCCTGCCGGGAACTGGCGCCGGAAGTGATTGCCGAAAAAGCTCTGCTGGTGCCCTGTACGGGCATCCTTGATTCTCACCGATTTATGCAGCAGATGAAGATAGATTTTGAAGCAGAAGGCGGCTTCATCCTTTTCGATATGGAAGTTATGGCTATCGAAAAAACCGCATCAGGCTTCATTGTGACGTTCAATGACGGCGAAAAGTTCTTAACGGAATATCTGATAAACTGTGCCGGTCTGCAATGTGAAGAAATTGCCCGTTTTGCCGGAATTAATACAACTGCTGCTGGATTAAACATTCACTGGTGCAAAGCAGAATATTTCAAAACCACAGAAACATTCGGTTTTGATAAACTTATCTATCCGCTGCCAGATCCAACGGGGATGTATCTGGGCATTCATCTCACTCTTAATCTTGCCGGCGAAGTTCGCTTTGGTCCCAGCGCCTATTATGTAAACAAACTGGAATACGGCATGGATGAGCGGGATAAACAGAAATTTATCGACTCAGTGAGTCAATACCTGCGCTTTCAACCGGGAAAACTGCATCCTGACGATACCGGCATCCGTCCCAAACTTCAGGGTGAGGGAGAAGGCTTCCGCGATTTTTATATAAAGGAAGAATCAGAAAAAGGCTTACCCAGATTCATCAATCTTATGGGTATTGAATCACCAGGGCTTACGGCCTCTCTTGCCATCGGGAAATATGTTTTATCGCTGCTGGGGATAAAGTGAAATTATCACCACGGATTCCCCCTAACCACCCGGATCATAACTTAAAACTATTCACAACTCACTAATTCATACGTTCATTCTCTTTTCTATCAATTCATTTTGCGGAGTCCTTTTTCCGTGAATTTCTCCATATTATTCCTATAATTACTACTTATCTACCATTTTCATAACTATTTATATATATTTTCTGACCATAAGGCGAGGATGCTATGGGAATGCTATGGGTTTCAAAAGGCGACAATTAAATATTGCCATTTATCATCACTAATTAGAACTATTGTTTTAATTATTTATTATCAATTCAACGTTCATCTTTGGGTGTGATATAAATATCAGCGCATTATTGAACCGCGGATTGGACGGATTATAAGGATCAAATAAGAAGGAGTTTTTTCACCCCAGAATATACTGTGATAACAGAGTAAAAGTAATAAACGAAAATTCTCACTTTATGACCACCTCTAATATCTACCTTCTACTTGACTCTTTTTAGTATAATTCGTTAAACAATTCCGATATTGTATTTCAGGAACCCAAAGATTTTAAAATGGAGAAAGGATGATAGTTTTTCTGGAAGATGAACTGAGTAGTGAATTGAAAAGGCTGGGGGCGGATTTTGTATATTTTGTGAATATATCACAGCTTTCTGAGATTGAAAATAAAGGATTTCCCGCGGCAGTATTGCTGGGGATCATATTAACACCGGAATTTATCAGGAAAGTTACCGATAATCCTGATTTCGTAAAGCAGATGGTTCAAAACAATCGATTTGACGAAGATGAATTTGGCACCATAGAAGCAGAAGCAGACCGGCTGGCTGATCATCTTGCCGGTTATCTTATTAGAAAAGGATATTCTACATATTCACAATCGGAGAATAATATTAATGCGACCGGTTATTATGATCAGAAAAACTTTCTTACGCCTTTACCTCACAAAACCATAGCCGGGCTGGCAGGACTGGGATGGATAGGGAAACATAATCTGCTGGTAAATCCTGAATTTGGAAGCGCTTTTTGCATGTGCACGGTGTTGACAAATGCACCCTTGAAAACCGTATTATTTTCACCTCAAGAATCGCAATGTGGAGATTGCGAGATCTGCAAAGATATTTGCCCCGTTGCGGCAATTAAGGGCAATTCCTGGTATTTTGATACTCATAGAGATGACCTGGTAAATGTTCATAAATGCATAACCTGCTTAAGATGCATGGCATTATGTCCCTGGACGCAGGCCTATATGGAAGGGTAAAAAACCGTAACTTGTTAAGAGCTGAAATAAAAGTAATTGTCTTGTAATTTATAAACCAACATTGAAGGTTGTTAATTAATAATTATCCATTTAAGAAGCCGACATCCAATTTAAGCCAAGAGTTTTGGACTGTAATCAGGACAAGACTTTTGAGCGACTAACATGATGTAAGGTAATCATATAACCGATGCCTGGGGAGTATTTGTCGCCCAAAAGTCTTGCCCGGAGTACCGTTCAAAACTCTTGTTCTCAACTGGGAATTATTATCTTGATCACAGTACAGAAAATTTTCACCCAATCACCAAAATGTGAGATAATAATTTTCATTTCTTGACTTGCTGGATTGGTTTTAGGGAATTTGAAAAAAAATATAAGGGTTATTAAATGAAGAATAGAATTAAGAAAGTGATGATCTGGGTGATTGTTGTTATATTTATCTGTCTGCTGGGCTGGCGGATCTATGAGCTGATCAGTAAGGATAAGAGTTCCGGTCGAGGTGGATCTGGTGGAGTGCTGGCGGTTGAGACGGAGAATGTGAAACGAGAGACAATTCGGGAGATCAGGGAGTTTTCCGGTACGGTGCGTCCTGAATATAAATATATGATCGCCGCTAAAGTAGCCGGCAGGCTGATGAAACTAACTATGCAGGTGGGTGATCTAGTGGAGGCAGATGAGATAATCGGGATTCTGGATGATGCTGAATATCAGATAGCCCTGCTGCAGGCGCAGGCAAATCTGGCAGACGCGGAAAGCCAGCTGTATGTGATAGAACAGGAATTGAACAGATCACAGTCACTATTTGACAAAGAATACTTAACTTTGAGCGAGTTTGAACAGGTACAGGCAGGATTTAATTCGGCACAGGCTAAGGTGAAACTGGCAGATGCAGCGCTGAAGCTGGCGGAACTTAAGCTGGAATATACGAAATTAAGAGCTTCACGGGCAGGATTCATTGCGGAACGTTTTTTAGATGAAGGCAGTCTGCTCTCGGTTAACACTCCGGTTTTCTCCATCGTTGGTATTGATAAAGTGCTGATCAAATCTAACCTGGTGGAACAGGTTTATGGGCGCATTAAAACCGGTCAGCAGGCTTCAATTTTAACGGATGCTTATGCCGGTGAGATATTTACAGGTGAGGTGTCATTGTTAGCCCCGGTATTAAATGAAGAATCCCGCATGGCAGAAATGGAGATAAATGTTGAAAACACAAATTATAAACTCAAGCCGGGGATGTTCTGTAAGATAAAGCTTATTCTTTCTGAAAGTATTAATGCTCAGACTTTACCTAACAAAGCTGTACTTTCGGAAAACGGGAACAGGGGGATTTTTATTGTTGATGATAATATTGCCCGTTACCTGGCAGTGGAAACCGGAATATCCGATGAAAGCAGAACAGAGATCCTGAAGCCTGAAATAAATAAACCGGTTATCACGCTGGGGCAATATCAGGTTAAAGACGGCAGCAAAGTAAATCCCATTTCCCAATAACTGAGTAAGGAAAGAACATGAGCATAGCCAGAGGACCTGTAGCAAGACCTGTCTTGACTTTCATAATTTTCTTTATCGTAGTGATTCTGGGACTGGTGGCATTCAGCCGTTTACCGATCGACCTGATGCCGGAAATAACCAATCCCAGATTATCGATTTCCACCAACTATTCCAATGTGGGCCCGCGGGAAATAGAAGACCAGATAACACGTCCCATCGAAGAGGCAATTGCTGCCGTGCAGGGAGTGGAAGAGATCACGTCCACTTCCTCGGAAGGCAGAAGCAGCGTGCGGCTTTCCTTTAAATGGGGAACTGATCTTGACGTGGCGGCTAACGATCTGCGAGACCGCATTGACCGTATTTTATCCAGGTTACCCGATGATGTGGACAGACCTTCCATCAGAAAATTTGATCTTTCAGCATTTCCGGTTCTGGTGCTGGGAATATCCAGCAATATGCGTCCCATCGATCTGAGGCAGTTAGTGGAAGACCAGTTGAAATACAGGCTGGAACGCATTCCGGGAGTGGCCTCGGTAGATGTGCAGGGTGGTTTAAGCCGGGAAATTCACATATATCCCTCTGCGCGTAAGCTGGAGGCTTATGCGCTTTCTATTGACAACGTACTCTCTGCTTTGCGGTCTGAGAATAGAAATATTCCGGCAGGCGTGTATCCCCAGAATGAGCATGATATACTGCTGCGAACGCAAGGGGAATTTTCCTCGCTGCTGGAAATAAAAAACACGGTGATTGCTACCAGGAATGACCAGCCCATACTGGTTTCCGATATTGCCGAAGTGGAAGATAGTCACCAAGAGATTACATCCATTAACCGCATAAACCTGGAACCGGGACTGCGGCTTTCGATCAGTAAACAATCCGGTGCTAATACCGTGAAAATAGCAGATACCATTAATGGGGAACTGACTAAAATCCGGCGTGACTATCCCGGTATTCAGATCGTACCTCTGATCGATTCTTCCAAATATATCAAGAATTCCATCAATAATATGAGCTATACTATTCTGATCGGCGGATTGCTGGCAATTATTATACTATTTCTCTTTCTACGGAACGTTACGAGTACTGCCATAATCACTACCGCAATTCCTGTCTCTATAATCGCAACTTTCGGGCTGTTATATTTTAACGGCTTAACGCTGAACATTATGACCTTTGGGGGACTGGCTCTGGGAATCGGTATGCTGATGGATAGTTCCATCGTCGTACTGGAAAATATATTCCGGCACACGGAACAGGGCTATTCGAGCAAAGAAAGCGCGCTGCTGGGTACGGATGAAGTCTGGACAGCGATAGTGGCAAGCGTGCTGACGACCATCGTGGTATTTCTGCCCGTGGTATTCGTGCGCGGGATGTCCGGGATCATGTTCCAGCAGATGGCAATTGTGGTCAGTTTTTCGCTGCTGTGTTCTTTGATCGTATCACTCACCCTGGTGCCGATGCTGGCATCGCAGTTTTTGAAAACGAACGCCGCACGCAGTAATGGCTGGCAGGATAAGATATTCCGCCGCAGCGAGAACATCTTCATTAAAATTGAAACCCGGTATGGCAATATACTCAAATGGGCACTGGTGCATCGCAGGTCAGTTATTCTGAGCGTAATAACACTTTTTGCGCTGGCAGTCATTTTAGTGAGGTTTATCGGGGTGGAATTAATGCCGGAGACGGATGAAGGTGAAGTGCGCGTAAGCCTGGAAATGGCTTTGGGAACAAAACTTGCCGTGATGGATACACTGACGGCAGAAGTGGAAGAGATAATTAAAAATACCGTTCCGGAAATGGAATCCCTGCTGTCACGCATTGGTGGTTCCGGCTGGCGCGGTTCCGGTGGCAACAGTTCTTCAATTCAAGTAATTTTAACCGGTAAAAGTAAAAGGAACAGAAGCAGCCGGGAAATTGCCGATGACCTGAGAAAAGCCCTGCAAAATATACCGGGCGTGAAAATTACTACCCGGCCCGCTGGTGGCTTATGGATCATGAGAATGGGCAGCTCGGATGATAATATCAGCCTGGAAGTGCGTGGGCACGATCTGGAAATAGCCAATAAACTCGCTATAGAAGTGGAGAAAATCGTTAAATCCGTGGATGGCATCACGGATACCCGGATCAGCCGCGAAGAAGGTATGCCCGAACAGGTGATTCGGGTAGATAGACAAAAAGCTGCCGACCTGGGACTTTCCATTTCGGATATTGGTGATATTCTGCAGACTGCTGTCAGTGGTTCGCAGGTTTCCTATTATCGGGAAGGCGGTAAACAATATAGAATATTGATCCGTCTTCCGGAAGAAGACCGTAACAGTCTGGATAAAATACTCGACCTGATGGTATTAAATAACCGTAATGAACCGGTCATTCTCAGAAACGTGGTTACTGCCGGTGCGCAGGAAGGACCCAAACAGTTGGAACGCAAAGACCAGGAAAGAGTTATCTATGTTACCGCTAATTTCACAGATAGAGATATGGGTTCCGTAATTTCCGATATCAGGGATAAACTGCCGGAAGTGCCCGTACCGAAAGATTTTTCCATCATGATGGGCGGCGATTATGAGGAACAGCAAAAATCTTTCCGGGAATTGATCTTTGGCTTCATTTTAGCAGTGCTTTTAGTATATCTGGTCATGGCAGGACAATTTGAGTCTTTCCGTGATCCTTTTGTTATTCTATTTTCCATTCCCATGGCGCTGGTGGGAATTGTGATCACCATGCTGCTCACGAAAACGGTTTTCAGTATTCAGGCACTCATCGGCTGCATCATGCTGGCGGGAATAGTGGTGAATAATGCTATTCTGCTGGTGGATTACACGAACCGTCTGCGCAGAACAAAAGGATTAAAACTCACTGAAGCGATCATTGCTGCCGGCACCAGAAGGTTAAGACCGATCCTGATGACTACTTTTACAACCTCATTAGGGCTTTTACCCTTATCCTTCGGATTTGGTGAAGGCGGTGAAACCCAGGCTCCTATGGCGAGAGTTGTGATTGGCGGTCTTTTAAGCTCAACCTTCATTACGCTGGTACTCGTGCCAGTTATTTACAGCATCTTTGAGAAAGTTAAAAAGAATTGATAATTGAGGGGCGAATAGATTAAAGATGAAAAATTAAAGATGAAAGATGGCTGCGCTAAAGCGAAGATGTGAAAGTGTGAAAATGCAGAAGTTTCCTGGTCCGAAATCAGGGCAGGGATGCCCTGAAAACGTTCACAGGGCATCCCTGCCCTGATTAACTCTTAACTCTTAACTCTTAACTCTTAACGATTAACTCTTAACGATTCACGCTGAAGGATTAATCCGTCTTCATTGCATTACGCCGCGAAAAGAGATGAGAGAGAAAGAGTAATTTTGTAGATTTTCTTGACAATTAATGAAGTCTATTCATTTTTTTTTACCAGATAATAAATAACCCGCTCCGAGTTAATATTCCTAAGGGTATACTATGGGTATTAACCGCTGGGTGATGTGGGAAACTGCATTTCCTCCCGTGTTTGGAAAGGAGCACAAAAAGGAGGAAATATGAGTTATTTAGTTACAGATGCCAGGCTATTAAGGATTAACCTGACCAGCAAAACAATCAAGATCGAAAAAATTGAGAAAGAACTATTTAAGAAGTTCCTGGGCGGCAGAGGATTGGGAAGCAAATATCTGGCAGATGAGATTGACCCCAAGATTGATGCTTTATCAGAAGCAAATAAGCTGATCTTTGCGAATGGTTTATTGACCGGAACCATTGCCCCTACCGGCGGTCGTTATATGGTAGTGACCAAAAGTCCTCTCACAGGAACCATTGCTTCCAGTAATTCAGGAGGGTATTTTGGTGCGGAGTTCCGGAACACCGGATTTATGATGATCATCGTGGAAGGCAAGAGCCCTAAGCCGGTTTACATTTCCATTAATGATGATGATATTAAGATCAATGATGCCAAAGAAATCTGGGGGTTAAATACCCACAAAACCACCGACTGGCTGGTGGACGCTTTTGGGGTAAAGGGAGCTAAAGTTGCCTGTATCGGACCGGCTGGAGAAAATCTGTCCAGAATTGCTTCCATCATGAATGATAAAAATAGAGCAGCAGGCAGAAGCGGTGTAGGTGCCGTAATGGGTTCCAAAAATCTGAAAGCGATCATCGTAAAAGGCAGCAATAATGTTGATGTAAACCAGGCAGAAAAATTCACTCAAACTGTAAGAAAGCAAAATGATATGTTGAAAGCTCATCCCGTTACCGGAGAAGGCTTACCGGCTTTGGGTACAAAGGTTCTGGATAATATCATTAATTCGAGTGGATTATATCCCACCAGAAACTTCCAGTCAGCCATTTTCGACGGAGTTGCCGAAGTTTGTGGAGAAGCCCTGGTTAATAAAAAATATCTAAAAAATAATACTGCCTGTTATGCCTGCGTGATTGCCTGCGGAAGAGAGGTTGTGCTGCCGAGTGGCCGTGCAGGTGAAGGTCCTGAATATGAAAGTGGCTGGAGCCTGGGCGCTGCCTGCGGTGTAAATGACCTGATAGCCATAACAGAAGCCAATTTTATGTGTAATGAACTGGGACTTGATACCATTTCCGCGGGTTCAACAATAGCAGCAGCTATGGAACTTTATGAGAAAGGATTCATTCCCAAAGAAGACCTGGAAAACATGGTGGAACCCAGATTTGGAAATTCGGAAGCCATAGTATATTACCTCAAGGGGATGGCTTACCGTGAAACAAAGCTGGCAGCTAAAATGGCTGATGGAGCTTATCGTTTAGGAAAAGCTTATGGTCATCCGGAACTGGCAATGGTGGTGAAAAAGCAGGAACTGCCGGCTTATGATCCCCGGGGAGTGCAGGGACATGGTCTGGAATATGCCACCTCAAACCGTGGAGGCTGCCATGTGCGAGGCTATATGATTTCTCCGGAAATACTGGGTGTGCCGGAAAAGCTTGATCCGCAGGCTCTGGAAGGCAAAGCAGGCTGGGTTAAGATCTTTCAGGATCTCACTGCCGTGATCGATTCGGCAGGACTATGCCTTTTCAGCTCTTTTGCCTTAGGTGGTGACGAATACCGGGACCTGATCAATGCAGTCCTGGATACAGAATTTACTACTGCCGAAATCCTGAAAACCGGAGACCGCATCTGGAACCTGGAACGTAAATTTAACCTGGCAGCAGGCATTATGCCGGACCAGGATACCCTGCCAAAGCGACTGCTGACTGAACCCTTGCCGGATGGACCGCAGAAAGGATGTTATTCTCAACTGCATAAACTATTGCCGGAATATTACCAGTTGCGCGGCTGGGATGAGAAAGGCTACATAAAAGAAGAAACTTTACGGGATCTGGGATTACTTTAATCCTTTAGTAATAAGGGGGACGCGGAAATTTAGACTTCCGGGTCCCCTGTTTTTAGTGACGGAGCTTATGATAACGATAAAATTTTATAGTTTACTGAGATTACTGGTCAAAGTTGAGCAGGTAGAGCTTGCTCTGGATAACGTGACTATTTCCCAGGTTCTGGCAGAAGTTCAAAAGAAAGTCAATACCCCGTTTCTGCATAAATTAGTGCAGGGTGGCAGTTTAATAACGGGCACTGTAATTCTGATCAATGGCAGGAATATTCACCATCTTCATAAACTGGATTCTCTGGTCAAACGTGGTGACGAAATCTCGCTTTTTCCACCGGGTGGTGGGGGATAATGAGTAGTAACGATATTTTTTCCCGGCATGCTCTTTTCTTAGGAGAGGAAAAGCTGAGATTGCTCAGAAATTCTACTATCCTGGTTGCGGGAGTGGGCGGATTAGGCTCAGTTGTTTGCGATATTTTATACAGATCAGGGATCGGTAAACTGATCCTGGTTGATAATAATAAAGTTGATTTGCCGGATTTAAACCGGCAATCGCTGTTTACTGCACTTGACATTGGCAAATACAAAGTGATAGCAGCAGCAGAGCGATTATCAGAAATTCATACACTCACCGAACTGGTTACATTTCAGATAGATATAACTGATCAGAAAGCGCTTTCAGTATTAAAGGATGAACACAGGTTTGCCGGTATTGCCGACTGCCTGGATAATTATCATTCCAGATTTGCCCTGGAAAAAATGGTTGAACGAGATGTTTTTCTAGTGCATGGCGGAGTTCGAAACGATTTTGGACAAGTTACAACTATAAATAAGGGCAGAAGTCTGCAGACCCTTTATAAAGGGGAGAAAGATTTTGCTGAAAGCATTCCTGTAATGCCTCAGATCGTAAAGATCATCGGGTCAATAATGACTCAGGAAATAATGAATAATATTTTTTGGGAACCGCTTTTAGTGGATAAACTTGTGATCTTTGAGCTGTCAGACTTTTCACTGTTCAAGCTTGATATTGATTTGAGAATTGAAGTCAAATAAGCTTGACCCGGATAAACCGAAACCAAAGAAAAGAAGCTATCAACCGCGGATTAAACAGATAAAACGGATTAAATATTTTTTTATCTTAAATTAGTCTCATCTTCACATTTTCGCATCCTCTCACCTTCAAGTTTATTTTGGAGTGCATTAAGACCCCTTAATGCGATTTAAAAGAAGATTATCAACCGCGGATTAAACGGATAAAACGGATTAAATATTTCTTTATCTTAAATTAGTCTCATCTTCACATTTTCCCATCTTCTCACCTTCAAGTTTATTTTGGAGTGCATTAAGACCCCTTAATGCGATTAAAAAGAAGACTATCAACCGCGGATTAAACGGATTAAACGGATTAAACGGATTAAATATTTCTTTAATCTTAAATTAGTCTCATCTTCACATTTTCGCATCTTCTCACCTTCAAGTTTATTTTGGAGTGCATTAAGACTCCTTAATGCGATTTAAAAGAAGACTATCAACCGCGGATTAAACGGATAAAACGGATTAACTATCTCTTTAATCTTAAATTAGTCTCATCTTCACATTTTCGCATCTTCTCACCTTCAAGTTTATTTTGGAGTGCATTAAGACCCCTTAATGCGATTGAAAAGAAGACTATCAACCGCGGATTAAACGTATAAAACGGATTAAATATCTCTTTAATCTTAAATTAGTCTCATCTTCACATTTTCGCATCTTCTCACCTTCAAGTTTATTTTGGAGTGCATTAAGACCCCTTAATGCGATTGAAAAGAAGATTATCAACCGCAGAAGGCGCGAAAAACGCGAAAGGAAGAAATGAAGCTGATACCAATGACCTTTCACCGTGGAATGCACCGGTGAGATTTGTGCACTTTATGGCATTATTCCGCTAAGACAAGGGGAGAACCTGAACTCAGGCTGGAAAACAATTGACACTTATTAAAAATAAGCACTTATTGTTATTGATAAAAGTTTATTTATTCCTTTTGTGAAATATGGGGGATCATAATGTTTAAGAGATTAAAAAGGATCGTTATTCCGATAATAGTGAGTTTATCAATATTCTTTATATTAGTGCTTATCAATCAGGTGAACCAGTTTGCTGAGATGGCAGATAACCTGGTTAAAGGTGGCGGTATCATTGCCTGGCTGTTATTCCTGATAATATTGGTGTTCATTATCTATCCTGTATTGCAGTTATTATTATTACCGAAACCTTTAAAACGTCCCAAAAAGAGAACCGGCGAATTATCCTCAGATACTGAGGAAGGTTTTGAGGAATTCAGTAAAGCTGAAATAAAATTCTATAGTAACTATAAGAAGAGACTGCTTAGTAATTTTAAAAGATACGTTAAGAATTTCGCTATTGAACCGGATTTGAAAGAAGAACTGCTGCTTGCCGAAGAAGCAGCAGAGATACAGGAAATATTAAGAAGAATTGAAGATGTGATCGATAAAGAGGCAAATAAGCGAATCCGGAAATATGCCAATGATGTATTCATTTTTACCGCAATTTCGCAAAACTCGGGACTGGATGCGATATTATTACTCAAAATCCAGATCGAAATGATCTGGGATATTGCTCATTTATATAATCAGAAACCGCACTGGAAAGAAATGGCAGAAATTTATCTTAATGTTTTTGCCAGTGGACTGATGGCGATCGGAATCTCGGATATTCCCATTGATGAATTAGTGAAAAAAGTCTCGGCAAAATCGTTTGAGCAGAGTATTTTTGCCAAAATACCGGGTGTTGATATTGCCTCATCGGTTACTTCTCTGATAGCGGACAGCTTATTTGAAGGCACGCTCAACGGATTACTGACTTTACGTGTCGGGTATATTGCCCTGGATTACTGCAAATATTCAGAAAAGTATGATAAGGCAAGAACCGTGAAAAGCGCTTCCAAAAAAGCAGTTGCTCAGATAAGGACTCTGGCAATTGAGGAATCAGCAATATTTAAAAAGTTATTCATTAAAGCCACTCTGAAGAAGAAATTCAAATGATAATGGCATCGTAGGGAATTTTAAGCCGTTAGTAGTTAGTGGTTAGTGGTTAGTGGTTAGTGTTTAGTTAGTGGTTAGTGGTAAAATGTAAAAGAGTGAAGATTATCAACTGCGGATTAAGAGGATTAAACTGATAAGAGGGAATATAATTGAAAATTGGATTCATCTGCTGACGAATAAATTATTAAGTTTCCCGACTAACCACTAACTACTAACTACTAACTACTAACTACTAACTACTAACTACTAATTCGGGGTAAATAAAAGGAAAAATAAGTTACGAGAATTAAATTGAGGTGGAAAATGCAAGAACGTTCGGTTTAATTGATAATTGATAATTGAGAATGGGAGCAGCCAGAGGCTGTTGGGAGAAGTGAGTCGTGAATCGAGTTCCGAAATCCGAGAACGGACATCCTGGAATGTAAAACCCCAGTTCGGCTCAAACAATTTTCTCATCGATTTACAACCGACGGTTAAATTTTTCTTGCCTGAATTACAAGCAATATAGATATGATTTATTTATACATAATAGAATTACAGCAATGATTGCATTCTCGAGGAAAATGCTGAGGTGAGGTGAAACATCACAAATGTAAAATTGAATGTAAAATGTAACATTCTCAGGAGATATTTAAAGCCTAATCAGTATAAAATATTCTCGAATATTGAATTTGTGATTCGGAAAGTAAAATAATTTAGATAAGAATACAATTATTCATTGACTTATCCGCACTATCAGCGGTATCAGCGGTTTAATAATCTTCTCTTTCTTCTTTTCATAACAGCTCTAAGGTTGGTATAAGGAGTCTATAAGGTTGGTATAAGGTGGGACAACTTAGATCAATCTAACGATATTATGTTAGATTGTTCCTTGTTGTGGCACCTTATACTAACCTTATACCCTCCTTAGTGCCACCTTATAGTTCAGTATTGCGCATTTTACCACTAACGCTTTACGATTAACGACTAACTATCAAACCCACATGAAATTTCAATATAATCTGTAAACAAGCTCAATATCATAATCTGGAAAAACATCAAAACGACTATGTGTAAAATCCACTTAAAAAGCACTTGAGAAGGTTGACGTTTCCCAATGTAAAAAGTAAAATGTAAAATTGATATATAAGTGATCAGAGAGATGAAAGACGATTTCCGAAATTCGAGTCTCGAGTTTCGGATCTCGGGTCTCGCAAAAAAACCGGAGGTTTTTTATGAAAACTTTGAATGTAACCGACTTTCTGGAGAAGAATTTTGCTATACATGGCGAATTCAACGGGGAAGTTTACCGCACTAAAAGAAATGGAGTTATTGAAAAATATCCTTATGCTCCTGTTTCACCATATAAACGTACTACGTTAACTATTCGTAATGAATGGATCAGGAAATTTGCCATAACAGTCAGTAATCCCCGGAATCAGGATTATAAAAGCATCATCCGAAAGCTGAATTATTATACGCCGTATATTCTCAATGAAGGTAAGCAGAAATTTCTGGCTGAAACGGTATTTTACGTACGTGATCGTGGCGAATATGAATTTCTCTGGCAGGGTAATGAGATGGGAACAGTTTACACTTTAAGTAAAAGAACTGAACTGATTTTAAGCTTTCATTCCGAGGGTGATAAGCTTTTAGAAGTATATTATAATGAGCAAATCTATTGCCAAAGGAGATTTATAATAACCAATGAAGAAGACTTGGACGCCAAATATGAAGACTGGCTGTCAGCGCATTTTACAGAAATCCTGTTAATGCCGGAACCGGAATATGAAAGCCTGCCAACTTATAGACGTGGAATGCAAAGCCAAAGAAACTGGATATTAGCTTTGGAAGGCAAAATCTACGAAGAGGTGCATTATACGCGTAATGAATTAAAATATAAGGATGGTTACCGTCAAAATCCCTGGGTATATCATCGAAAAACATATAACCACAGTACCAATCCGCAGACATCATATTTCTGTAATATAATGAAAGATATCGGAGCAGCCTGGCAGGCGTTGAGTGAGGAAGAAAAAGAGTATTGGAATAATGAGGCAAATAAATTAGTAAGAAAGAGGGTGATTGGGTTTAATGTCTTCACTGCGTTCATCGTGACTCGTGATTTGTGATTCGTGACTGGATTTTTAAAACACTCAACCGCGAAACACGCTAAATGGCGCAAAAAAAAGGAAGATTTCTTGTAATCATCCATTGTTCATTGTCCATCTTCAATTAATGAAGTCTGTTTTTCAGTCATGTCGCCATTTCCCTGGCATCATAAATCATAAATAAGAATCACTTTTCGAGTAACGAGTCACTATTCTCGAATCACGATAGATAAAATTATCTTGCCAATAAACAATTGATTTTATTGAGATGTTATTTGAAATATATAGGAGGGTTCTTTGTATAATTTGAGAAAATATTTCTTTTGTACTATATTTTATGAATTAAGGAAAGTCTATGTAATGAAAAATCTGCTGAATGATGAGATAAAGACAAGATCAAATATTAATCTGGTGCACCGCAGACAAAATGGGTTTAATTCATAGGAGAATATTATGAAAAAATTATTAGTATTTATAATTATGTTATTTATTGCCCTCAATTTACCTGGTTATACCTGCTGGGAAGAAAATGGTATATCGATTCGTCAAGAAACCAAACTAAACTATTCCGGAACTGTGATCAAGTTAAGCAGTGGAGATTATATGCTGATGTGGAGTGATGCAGCATCAGGTACCCAGAAAATGAAGGTGCAAAAAATGTCAGAGGCAGGAGAAAACCTTTGGGAAGAACCGATTATACTTAGTGAAAATGAGTTATATTATCCCAATGGAGAATCACTGGCGGAAACCTCGGATGGAGATATTGTTGCAGTATGGCATGAAAGACAAAATCCTATACAAATTCGTTGCCAAAAGCTGGATACTGATGGCAATTTACACTGGGGATACAATGGCTTAAGCTTTGAAATGAATTTCAATGTCGGTTACGACATTGATACCCAGGTTTTTGCTGATTTAAATGGAGGAGTATTTATTACCTTTTTTAAAATCAGGAGTGTGACCACATTAAATATAACTTCTGAGGGTGAAATTGCACCAGGTTGGGGAAATTATGGCAATTCAATATTCATTTCATCAACCTTTAACAGTTATTCCTGTATTTCTGATGTATTAGGTGGGATAGTAATATTGGCACACAACTATTATGATGACCACTGGTATCTGCAAAGATGTGATGATCAGGGAGACCATCTTTGGACTCAGACTGGCATAGATGCCGGTGATTTTAACATGATGAAGATCATTAACTGGAATTATGGAGAACTTGCTCTTGTCTCATATAGATATACTGAAACTGAAATCAAGGCTACAGTCATTGATCTTGGGGGTAATTTTCTTTACACAGAGCTGCAGACAGTGGCAGAAATTCCTGAAGAAGTAAGTAATTTATCTTATATGCCGGTAAAAACAGGAGATAATAAACTTGGAATAATCTATTCTGGAAGCCATATTATTGGATTGAGAGCGCAAAAAACTGATTTAGGGCTTGCACCTGAGTGGGATGCAGAAGGTATCATTATCAGCGATCAGGAATATTATTTTGAGTTCTCTTATGCTAATCTGATACCGGATGATAGTGGAGGATTAGCTGTATTCTGGCATGATTCAAGTGAAAATGTAACCAGTTTTCTTATGGAACATATTAATACTGACGGCAGTATCGACCTGGATAATATAATGGTTGCAGAAATTGGGACTGATTACAATGATTACCCGGTATTGTTCAATAATACTGCTGATGAAACTGCAATCTTCTGGAAAGATATGAGCGATTGTCACTTTAAGATAAAAATGCAGATAGCCGATTCTTATGGAAATATGCTGCTGCCTGAAGATGAAAATAATGTGTGGCAAGGTCTGGGGGGAGGAGTTAACTGGAATATTACTGAGCTGGCTACAAATGGTGAATATTCCTGTATCTGCTGGCCAGATAGTAGATTTTCTACTGATTATAATACAATATTCACCCAGGTCTTTTCTAATGATACCGGAGAATTATTGTTTGCAGATCAGGGAATTGCCGTATCTGATTATCATAATTCCAGGCAACAATATCCAGTTGCCACTTTTAATGAAACTGGAGATAAATTTTGTATTGCCTATAAACAGGATTATACTGATCCTGAAGCTGAGGGAGCAAGAATACAGATAATGGATCTGGAAGGAAACAGGCTTCTGGGTAATTCTGGATATGCTTTAAGCGGCTTAGATATGGAAGTAATGCAGGAAGGTATTGCTGTTTGTTCACAAGATGATGATTTTATTGTATTCTGGAATGATTATGAAACAAGTAGCGAAGATCATATAAAAACATTGAATGTGCAGAAATTTGTGGATTGTGAACCAATTTGGGAAAATCCAACTCTTTTGACACTTTCCGGTCTGGATCAATTTGAACTACTTTCTATCTTTGATAACTATATTGTTTGGGAAGAAACCACTTTTTCAGTAAACGGTAAACTAATGATTGCCCGAATTAGCGATGATGGGGAAATAGATGACAACTGGGGTGAAGAAGGAATAGAGATTGCCTCTGGAGATTATATTCAAGACGTCATGAACTATATCACAGATGATGGTATAGTAGTTATCTGGCGAGAGTATATTGACCAGAAAGCACAATATGTTTCTGCTACAGGCGACTTGTTATGGGGAGATGATGGCTATTTCTTTGAGAATGAATCATACCGGCTTGCTGATGCTCAGGTTATAGAAGATAAGTTGATTGGCTTTTTTAGAGATTATAATTCCCAATCCTACAAATTTATTGAATTTGATTTGAATGAATCTGGAGGGTGGGACGAACCGGTAGTATTTAATTCTACTCCGATAATTTCTCAGCCCGATAATACAACTATGGATATATGGGAAAACATGATCATAGTATACTGGTCGGGAATCAATGATAATGATGTTTATGCCATGATCTTTGATTTAGAAGGTAATCTGATCCCAAATTTTCCTCCTGAAGGTATTTCTGTCATTAGGGAAAGACATGATCAGTATTGTCATTCCAGCGTTGTGGATAATTCTGGAAGCAGTATTGTGATCTGGCAGGACACCAGAGGTTCATATTTGTCATCAGCAGGCCCCAGCATTTATGCCCAGAAAATTGACCTCACTTCTGTTTCTTTAACTGATAGTGAAATCCCTGAAGGAAACATGATTAATCTGAGCAACTATCCTAATCCCTTTATGGTAAGCACTAATTTAAAGTGTGATCTGCCCAGAGGTATCGAAAATGCTGAAATACTTATCTATAATATCAGAGGGCATAAGGTGAGAAGCATACCTGCTTCGTCAAATGATGTGGTATGGGACTGCAGGAATCAGGAGGGCAAGTTAGCTGGATCCGGTGTGTATTTTTATGTTCTGCAGGGTAAAAATTTTAAAAGCAAAACGGGTAAAATGATCTTGCTGCGTTAGAATGTTTTGAAGGTGAATATGAAAATCCTGTCATTGCTACTTTTACTATCATTAGTAATCTGTTTAACAAGTGACGTCTGCTGGCAAGAAAACGGGAAAGAGTTTTGGCAGGGGACTTATTTTAACTAAATGGATTTTGTATGGGGATTGAGCGATGCTAACTCATGCTGATCTGCCATGATGCAGATAGTGGTTTACAGCCATGATGCGGCAAATTGGCAGGTTAATCCTCCGGTTCTTAATTATAGTATATTCTTTTCATTTCTTCGTCCATAATGTCCAAAATGTCTGTAATGTCGATCAGTCCAGCATTCCAGAAGTCAAGCCTGTCACAGCGTAATCTAGTGAAGCCGTATTCTTTCCTCTTCTAATTTTCAATTTTCAATTGTATCCCCCTTCCCAATCCCAAGTTCCCAATTCCGAGTCTCGAGTCTCGAGTCTCGAATCTCGGTTTTCGTCTCCCGATTTCCCATTCACTGTTCACTTATCTTCTCCCGTCTCGGATTTTGGTTCTTGAGTCGCAATTTCTCAGTTTCACAATTTCTCAATTTCGAGTTTCGGATTTCGGGTCACCAATCACAAATCACGGTTTGAAAGAAACTTCTCACATTCTGGATTGACAAATAAGTGGGGGTGTAATTTGTGGAATGGATATGAATAAAAAACATAGAGGTTATGTAATCCAGATATTGGTTCTGGTATTTCTGATAGCTTTCGGGCTCTGGCGTCAGCAGCACAGGATGTATCGTGAAACCAGGCAGGCATTTCTGATGGATACGCTGTTTGAGATCGAGGCAGAATCACGGAATTCGCAACTGGCTGCCGTATTGGACAGTTGTTTGAGCCTGGCAGCGGGATATGAGCAGCAGCTTTCGGCTTATGCGGAGAGCGGTAGCGTGCAGAGATTGAATGATTCTGATGGTGATAGCATCATTATGATCGATGATGATATTCTGAAATTGATCACTACTGCTGATTATTATTATCAGCAGACTGGCGGAAGATATGACGTGACGATAGGTGCACTGGCAGATTTGTGGGATTTCAGTAAAAAAAGGGTACCCACAGAAGATGAGGTGAAACAGGCACTGGCGAAAACCGGTTTTGATAAAGTGATATTGCATGGCAATATGATAAGTCATCCGACGGGGATGAAATTCAATTTCGGTTCGATAGCAAAGGGTTACGTGGTTGACCGGATGAAAGAAATGCTGCACAGCAACGGCATAGAGAACATGCTGATCAATGCGGGTGGCGACCTGTATATTCAGAGTGACAAGCCTCTTCTGATAGGGATACAGCATCCGCGCCTGGGGCTTGGGGAAGTGATAGACGAATTAAGCATAAAGAATATGGCAGTAGTGACGAGTGGAGATTATGAGCGGTATTTTGAGGTGGACGGCAGGCGTTATCATCACATTATAGATGCCATAAACGGTTATCCGGCAGATAAATGCGTAGCTGTAACGGCAATATGTGCAGATGCCACGACTGCTGATGCGCTTTCTACGTCAGCATTTCTGCTGACACCGGAAGAAGCGGTGAAAATGGCTGATAAAGTTGCAGAGGCAGCCCTGATCGTGTATTATTTTAAAGACGGGGAATTGGTGAGAATGACTAATGACAGAGCGTTAAAGTATCTGGAGGCAGTTAAATGATAGAACATCCCGATGTGCAGAGTGAGAGTGACGGACGGAAGGTAACCATAAACCGGGTAGGTGTGAAGAACATCCGTTACCCGATCGTGGTGGAAGACAGGAAGAATAAAACGCAGCATACAGTAGCGAAGATAGATCTTTACGTGGAACTGGACAGCAAGGAGCGGGGCACGCACATGAGCCGTTTCCTGGAAGTATTGAACCGCTATCACCAGGAGAACCTGGTGGCGAATTTAGAAGTATTTCTGCTGGAAATTAAAAAGGAGCTAAAAGCTCAGGCGGCATATGCCAGGTTTGAATTTCCTTATTTCATTGAAAAAACGGCACCAGTAAGCAGGATCAAATCACTGCTGAGTTATGAGTGCATATTTGAGGCAGCTTACAGCGATGAATATAAGCTGATGATAGGTGTAACCGTACCCGTAACCACGCTATGCCCGTGTTCAAAAGAGATCAGCGAAAAGGGAGCGCATAACCAGAGGTCTTATGTTACTGTGGAAGTGCTTTTTAAGGAATTCGTCTGGCTGGAAGAATTGATCGAACTGGTGGAAGGATCTGCCAGTTGCGAGATATATTCGCTGCTGAAGAGAGCTGATGAGAAATACGTTACGGAAAAGGCTTATAATAATCCGCATTTCGTGGAAGACGTGGTACGTGAATTGACTTTGAAGTTACGGGCAGACAGTCGGATCACGTCATTTAAGGTGGAATCACTGAATCAGGAGTCTATTCATGATCATGATGCTTATGCGGAAGTGAATTTTAATGGATGATGGACGGTGGACGATGGACAATGGATGATGGACGATGGATGATGGACGATGGACGATGGACGATGGGAGAGGGGAGACGGGAATTGAAAATTGAAAATTAATACTGGGAGATAAATTGAATAAAATACGGGATCGGATATTGGGTAACGGATTTAAGGTGATCTATGCGCCGGATGATTCTAATCCGCTGGTGAGTCTGCATCTGTTTGTGAAGATGGGTTCTGCCTGGGAGACGGCAGAGGAAGCGGGATATTCGCATTTTTCGGAACATCTGGTATTTAAGGGCACACGCAGCTATCCTCAGGGTGCGATGCTGGACAGGATCACTTTTCTGGGGGGAAGTATAAATGCTTATACGGAATATGACAGTACCTGCTATTATATAACCATACCCAGTGAATACTGCCTGGAAGCGTTGAAGATGCTGGTGGAGCTGGTACGTTTTCCGGAGTTCAGCAAAGCGGATTTCAAGTCGGAAAAACAGGTAATACTGGAAGAATTAACGGAAGTGGAAAACGATCCTGAAGAATATTTGATAGAAAAAACGGCACGGGCATATTTGAAGGAGAATCCTTATGGGAATCCGATCATCGGCAACCGCAAAACTCTGGGCAAGGCAAGCTATCAGGGATTAAAGGATTTTATCAGTAAATATTATATTCCGGGGATGTGTTTCCTGGTCTGTGCGGGAGATTATAATAAAGGTGAAGTGGATAAAGAACTGGATACGCTGCTGGCAGACTGGCAGGCAGAACCGTTATTTGACAGGCAGCCTTTCAAGGATGGTTTTCCGGAAAAATTCCAGTATCACAGGCTGAATCATCGCAACGAATCTGACATAATCGCCATTGCCTTTCCTGATCTTTCAGAAACAGATGCGGACTCCAACAGCCTGTCGATGGTTTATAAAGCTCTCTTTATGGGCAGACGTTCTGCTATGCATAAAGAACTTTACAGCCGGCGGCAGATGATCGATACAATGCGGCTGCATTCCTTAACGGGAATAAGTGACGGGCTTTCCATATTAACCATACTGCCCAAGGAAGGAGTAACACCCATCCAGATATTGAAGGCATTTAAGGAGGGACTGGAAGATTTTAAAATGCGGGGCATCAGTGCCACAGGACTATTACAGCATCAGGCAGAATTATTGAATACTTATAAATATTCTTTTGAATATATGGAATCCCTGGCATCAAGTCTGGGAGCTGAAGAAGTATGCGGGGATTATAAAAACTTTTTGAAGTACCCGGAAAATGTGAAGAAGATATCGAGATTGCAGATAAGGCAGATCATAGATAAATGGCTGGACAGCAATAAGATGCAGGTTTATTATCAGGGTAAGGGCAAATTGAATGCCGAGGAAGTGAATAAACTTTTCCAACCGAACCGGATAGTTTCTTATAAAAACGGTAATAAGAATTACCTGGAAAGAATCCTGCCCGGTGGCAATAGAATCCTGTTGCATCGCATTAAGGGAAAACCAGGTGTGGGCATTGCAGCCGCCTTTAGCGTATCACAGCTTAATGAACGCAAAGGACAGCGGGGAATAAATCAATTAACCAGCAGTCTGATGCTCTATGGCAACAGTCTTTACAATTATGAGCAAATAACAGATCTTTGCGGATTACATGGCATCAAGATCAAGAGCAGCAGTCGTCCTGAGATGACCAAGATCAGCGGGAAATGTTTTCTGGAAGACCTGCCCCTGACGCTGGAGCTATTTAGCAAAGCGCTTTTTGAGCCGACCTTTCCGCGGGATCATTTCAGAAATATACAACAGTCAACAATCAGTATTTTAAGGCGTTATAAAGATTATCCGAATCAATATGCCTCCATATTATGGCGACAAATGGTATATGGCAGGCAAAGCCTGTTAACTTCGCAGGAAGGAAATCGGAGTGATCTTAACCAGTTGACTTTGACCCAGATCAAAAACTGGCATAGCAGGTATTATACACCTGATAATATGATCCTGGTCTTAACAGGAGACCTGGAATTTGATAGTACTTTACGGCTGGTGGAGAAGTATTTTGACCGGCAGGTGAGTGGGGGAGAGCATACAGAGTTTGATTACAGCATATATCCCTCGGAAAAGCACCGACAGGAAAAGGATATGCAGAGCAGTCAGGCCGTGATAATATTGGGTGGTTTTGGACCAGGCTATCAGCAGCAGGAGAAAATTCTGGCGATGTATGTATTAAGCCTGATACTGGGGGGGGATACGAATTCCCGGCTGTTCAACGAATTACGGGACAGCAGAGGACTGGCATATTCGATAGACATGGATTATTATGCACTGCGTGAATATGGAGTGTTCATTATAGATGGAGTTGTTGACCGGGCAAACGTGAATGTGGCAATAGATGTAATAAAGTATGAGCTGAATAAAATATGCCAGGAAGGCATAACTGAATTCGAACTGGAAAAGGCACGCAATCATCTGCTGGGACAAATGCTGCAGGAACAGGAAAGTGTATCTGCCATAGCGGGTACAATTGCCGTAAGCCTTCGGCTGGGTTGGGATTATGAGCATTTTCTGACCAGAAAGGAGCGCCTGTTTGCCGTGACGCGGGAGCAGGTGATAGAGATCGCCAGGGAAGTAATAAAAGAGGATAATTTCTATATACAGGTATTAAAATAATGTCAGTGATCATAATACCGGGAGAGTTTGATGTATTATTGCGGTATTGATATAGGTTCGCGTACCAGTAAGATAGCGGTAGTAAAAAAGCATGCCCCTGTATTCATGCGGGAAGTAATGACGGGATTGATACCGGGTGATACTGCCCTGCAACTGGAACAGATGGCGCGTAAAGCTTTGAATATTGCAGAAAGTGAAGAATTACCCTTAATCGCCACCGGCTACGGGCGCAATACCGTGAAAACGAAATTCAGGACGATATCCGAGATAAGCTGCCATGCCCGGGGCGTTCACTATTATTTTCCTCAAGGGGAACTGGTTATTGATATTGGGGGACAGGATTCGAAAGGCATCCTGGTTGACAATAGCGGGAAAGTACTTGATTTTGTGATGAATGACCGCTGTGCAGCAGGTTCGGGAAGGTTTCTGGAAAAACTGGCAGAAATTCTGGAAATCAGGATTGATGAACTGGGTTCGCTGGTGAGTGAGGCAACTAAGGTAGTAGAAATAAACAGTACCTGCGTAGTTTTTGCGGAATCGGAGATAATAGGTCAGATAGCTCAGGGAACCACAAGTGCTAATATAGCAGCTGGCGTGCACCTTGCTCTGGCACGACGCATCAGGAACCTGGTTTCACCTTTACTGAGAAGGGAAATAGTTTTTACGGGAGGAGTGGCAAGAAATAGCGGCATGATAGCTGCTTTGGAAGAAGTTTTTAATCATACCATAATGATCCCGGAAAATCCGGTAATAACGGGAGCGCTGGGAGCAGCACTGATTGCGGAACAGGAACATGAAAATTAGAATAACAATGCTGTTGATGATTGGCATTCTACTGGGACAGCTACAGGGGGCAGAATTACACCCTGATCACTATTATATTGAGCTGATCAAGCACTATATGTCTTTAGGTGAATATGATCTTGCCCTGCAAGTGGCAGAAACTAATCCGGATGTGGATAGTCCTGATTCTCTTGCCTGGCTGCAGGGGCAGATCTATAAATTCCGGCAGGAGAATAAAAAAGCGGTAGACTATTTTATTGAAACCATTATCATTACGGAAAATCAGGATTTGCAGAATCTGGCTTACGATGACCTGGAGCGGCTGCTCAGGGCAATGGATCCTATAGAAGTGATAGAGATTTTAACAAATCTTCTGGAAACAGTTAAAGGAGACCTTTATCTGCGCATCATTCTGAAGCTGGCAGAAATTTATGAAAGTAAAAGCCTTTATGAGGAAGCGAATGATATTTACATCAGCCTTCTAAATGGGGAGAATTTCCGGGATACGCTGGGATTACGAATAAAGGTGGCAACTAACAGCATGTTTCGCAAGAATTATGATCAGGCGATCCGGTTTGCCCGTCAGTCGCAGAACGAAAGCGATTCCCTCTTCATACCACAAGCGCTCTTCATAGAGTTTATGGGATATTATTCGCAGAATAAGCTGGATAAAGCTCTGATCCCTTTATTGAAACTATATCTGGAATATCCGGTATTTTCCCGCAAATTTGAAATATATCTGAGCCTGGTGGAATTATTCTTGTATAAGGGGGAAGATCTGGCAGCCTTATATTTACTGGAAGAATATTATCCGCTGGCAGGTTTACTGGAAAAACGGATAATAGATGAAAAAGTGCAGACAATACTGGATAATCTGCAGGAAAAGCCAGGGCGTCATCAGTTATTCAAGTTGTTCAAGCCTGATTTCGGCAAACTGCTGCATCGCTGAAATGTGAAGCGAATTCATCATTGATACATAAAACCGGGTTAAATTTGAATATGTCCTGAATAAAAAAGACAAAACAACTTTTTTCAGGTTGACGGAAAGTATTAAACACAAAATTTGGAATAAAATATAAAATTCATAGGAGGTTGCATGAAGAAAGGATTCAAAAAGGCAACTGTTGATGGAAATTACGCAGCAGCTTATGTTGCCTATGCTTTTAGTGATGTGGCTGCGATCTATCCCATAACTCCCTCATCGACAATGGGAGAATATGCTGATACGTGGGCAGCAAATAATCTCAAGAACATATTTGGGGAATCGGTTGACGTTGTGGAGATGCAGTCAGAAGCAGGAGCTGCCGGAGCAATTCATGGTTCCTTAACCGCAGGAGCATTTACCACGACTTTCACCGCCTCACAGGGATTGATGCTGATGCTGCCGAATATGCACAAAATAGCAGGTGAAATGCTGCCGACGGTATTTCACGTATCAGCCAGATCACTTGCCTGCCAGAGTTTATCGATCTTTGGAGATCATTCAGACGTGATGGCTGCCCGTAACACCGGTTTTGCCTTAATGGCAACCAGTTCACTGCAGGAAATAATGGATCTGGGTCTGGTTTCGCATCTGACTACTTTAAAGTCAAAAGTGCCCTTCCTTAATTTCTTTGACGGTTTCCGTAATTCCCACGAAATCCAGAAAATTGAATTGATCGACTTTGATATAATGAAAGAACTCGTGGATATTAAATATGTGGAAGATTTCCGCTCACGAGCCTTGAATCCGGAAAATCCGCGCGTGAAAGTAGGTGCTCAGAATCCCGATGTATATTTCCAGGGAAGAGAAACCACCAATAAATATTATGCTGCCACTCCCGGAATAGTGAAAGATTATATGAAAATAGTATCCGACCTGACTGGACGCGATTACAAGCTTTTCAATTATTATGGCGCACCAGATGCTGATAAGATCATCATCGCGATGGGCAGCGGTTGCGAAACTATTCAGGAAACCATCAATTATCTGAATGATAAAGGTGAAAAACTGGGTCTGCTGGCAATTCATCTTTACCGTCCTTTTGCCGTGGAAGATTTCCTCGCTGAAATCCCTGCTTCAGTAAAAAAGATCGCTGTGCTTGACCGCACCAAAGAGCCAGGTTCCATTGGCGAACCTTTATATCTGGATGTAGTAGCAGCTTTAAAAGACAGAAAAGACCTGACCATTATTGGCGGGCGTTACGGACTTTCTTCCAAGGAGTTTACACCTTCCATGGTGAAAGCTGTTTATGCGCATCTTGATAATGCCTGCACTCATAATTTTACAGTAGGTATCAATGATGATGTTACACATCTTTCCATTCCTGTAGGTGCACCTTTGCATACCGTTCCTGCTGGAACAATCTCCTCCAAATTCTGGGGATTGGGTTCAGATGGAACCGTGGGAGCAAACAAGAACAGCATCAAGATCATTGGAGAAGGAACAGACCAGTATTGCCAGGGATATTTCCAGTATGATTCTAAGAAATCAGGCGGCGTAACCAGGTCACATCTGCGTTTCGGGCATTCACCAATTCAGAGTGAATACCTGGTGGAAACTGCTGATTTTATCGCCTGCCATAATCAGGCATACATCGGCAGATTTGATCTATTGGAAGGTATTAAGGAAGGTGGCGTTTTCCTGCTGAATTCTATCTGGGAAAAAGAGGAAGTATTTGATAACCTTACTGAGCATATGCAGAAGACGATCATAGATAAAAAAGTGAAATTCTATAATATCAATGCCCTGGAAATTGCCGGTGAAGTGGGACTGGGAACCAGGATCAATACCGTTATGCAGACAGCCTATTTCCTGATCTCAGGAATTCTGGAAGAAGATGAAGCAATCAGTATGATCAAGAAATTCATCCAGAAATCATTTGGCCGCAAGGGACAGGCACTGGTGGATATGAACTGGAAAGCAGTTGATATGACCAAGGAGAAACTGCAGAAGATTAAAGTACCGGAAGTCTGTGGCTGCACTTCTACTGCTGATACGAAACTGATTCCGGATGATGCTGATGCTTTCACCAAAAACGTGATTGAACGCATCATGCGCGAGAAAGGCGATGACATCAAAGTTTCTGAAATGCCCTGGGATGGCTATATTCCCAGCGCAACTTCCAGACTGGAAAAACGAGGCGTAGCCCCCATCGTTCCTCACTGGATTGCGGAAAAATGTATCCAATGCAACCAGTGCGCTTTCGTCTGCCCGCATGCTGCTATTAGAGCAAAACTGATAGATCCCGCTCAATTAAAAGATGCTCCGGAAACATTCAATACTCTGGATGCAAAAGGCAAGGATGCTGATAAAAAGTTTAAAATCCAGATATATCCTGAAGATTGCCAGGGTTGCATGGTCTGTGCTAATGAATGCCCCGTAAAAGCACTGGAAATGAAACCGATCCAGGAAGAACGCGACCTGGGCGAAACGATCAATGCAGAATTCTTTGATGCACTTCCCAATGACGTGTTATCTAATGTAACAGGTGAAGATACCGTGAAAGGCAGTCAGTTCAAGCAGCCATTGTTTGAATTCTCAGGTGCCTGTGCCGGTTGTGGTGAAACGCCTTATGTAAGGCTGATCAGCCAGTTATTTGGCGACAGGATGATCATTGCCAATGCTACGGGCTGTTCTTCCATTTATGGAGGTACATTCCCGACAATTCCATATTGTCATAATAAAGACGGTCATGGTCCTGCCTGGGCAAATTCACTTTTTGAAGATAATGCAGAATACAGCTTTGGAATGCGTCTGGCAGTTGATGCTAATCGCAAACAATTGAAGAGCAAGCTCAGCGCATTACTCGTTGCTGGTTGCGGCAATGATTTACAGGTCTGCCTGAACTGGTCTCTGGAAAACTGGAAAGACGTATCTGCCGCAGCTAAGGATAATGCCGCTAAGATCAAGGAACTGCTTACTGCTGAATTGAAAAAAGCGACAGGAGAAACTGCTGTTCTAATTAATAAGATAATCGAGCTGCAGAACTTCCTGGTTGATAAATCAGTCTGGGCATTCGGTGGTGACGGCTGGGCTTATGATATTGGTTATGGCGGTCTCGATCATGTGCTGGCTTCCGGCAAGAACGTAAATATCCTGGTTCTCGATACGGAAGTTTACTCCAATACCGGTGGTCAGGCTTCCAAATCATCTCCTTTAGGCGCAGTAGCCAAGTTTGCCGAATCCGGTAAACCGACGGTAAAAAAGGAACTGGGCAAGATGATGATGGATTATGGTTATATTTACGTGGCATCAGTAGCGATGGGTGCAAATAAAAATCAGCTCGTGAAAGCGTTGAAGGAAGCCGAAAGCTATGATGGACCTTCCATCGTGATTGCATATTCACCCTGTATTAACCACGGAATTAATATGAGCATGAGCCAGAAAGAAGAGAAAAAAGCTGTTGACACGGGTTACTGGCTGCTTTATCGCTTTGATCCGCGCCGCACGGCAGAAGGCTTGAATCCCTTCATCTTTGAAACGCCGGAACCTAAGATCGACGTTAATGAATTCCTGACCGGGGAAGCACGTTATACGATATTGCAGAAAACGTTCCCGGAAAATTCCAAAAAGTATCTGAAAGAATTTGAAGGATACGTGAAGACACGTTACGAGAAGTTCAAGAAGATGGCGGAATGATTCGGCGTCTTAGATAAGCTAAAAGCCTCCCGTCCGGGAGGCTTTTTTTTAACCCACTTGACAACCAGAGAGGGAAATTTCTAATGAGAATGAAATAGAAGGAGCGGATATGGCAGCAGACATTGCAGAGAAAATAGTTAAAAGTAAGCCCTGCCAGCCTACAGGCATAATCCTGGATAGTATTTCAGATGGAGTATTTACGGTTGATGGAAACTGGAGGATCACATTCTTTAACCGGGCAGCGGAAAATATCACAGGTATCAGGCGGGAAGAAGCGATTGACAAATTGTGTTCGGAAGTATTTCGATCCAGCATGTGTGAAACTGACTGTGCTTTACGGAAGACTCTGCAAAATGGGCAGCCTTTGATTGATAAAGCATGCTATTTCATCAATAATGCAGGCGTTAAAATACCAATCAGCATTTCTACCGCTGTGATGCGTGACAGTAAAGGCAATATCTGCGGAGGTGCTGAAACGTTCCGTGATCTCAGGGAAGTAACAGTTTTACGAAAGGAGCTTTCTCAAAGATACCATCTTGGTGATATGGTTAGTCGCAGTATTGCGATGAAGGATATTTTTGAAATAATTCCGATAATAGCCGAAAGCACATCTACCGTCCTCATCGAAGGAGAGACCGGAACCGGTAAAGAATTACTGGCAAAGGCAATTCATGGCATGAGCAACCGGGCAGATATGCCCTTTATTGCTCTTAATTGTGCCGCATTACCTGATACGCTGCTGGAATCGGAGTTATTCGGATATAAAAAGGGTGCTTTTACGGGAGCTAATCAGGATAAACCAGGTCGTTTTAAACTGGCTGAAAAAGGAACTCTGCTGCTGGACGAAATTGGTGAGATCAGCCCTGCATTACAAATCAGATTGCTTAGAGTTCTGCAGGAACAGGTTTATGAACCGTTGGGCGGAATCAGTTCCATTAAATCTGATGTGCGCATTATTGCTGCCACAAATAAAAATCTGGAACAACTTGTTAAAGACGGTGTTTTCCGGGAAGACCTTTTTTACAGGATCAATGTGATCAAACTGGAACTTCCTCCCTTGCGCACAAGAAAAGAGGATATCCCTATACTGGTGGAGCATTTTATCAATAGATTTAACCTGTTGCAGAGAAAACAGATAAAATCTCTCAGCAACAGCGCTATGGCATTGCTGATGGCTCATAACTGGCATGGAAATGTCCGTGAACTCGAAAATGTGATTGAGCATGCTTTCGTGCTCTGCCAGAGTCACGAAATTAAGATCGAGCATCTGCCTGGAAAACTGAGTGGAGGAACGCTAAAACCTGTTGAAAAACAGGATTTCAGAGAAGCGCTAATGAAAACAGAAAGAGAAATTCTGCTGCTGGCACTGGAACGCAACGAGTTTAACCGCCAGAAAACCGCTGCAGAACTGGGAATTCATCAGGCAACTTTATATCGGAAATTGAAGACTTGCGGCATTTCATCAACCGGGATGAAACAGGCATAATTCGCATTATTGCAAATATGAAGCTGAAATTTTCGCAGCTTTGCCTTATCTACTTTTTTTAACATTTTTTATCCAATTATCTAAGTAAATACTCTTTAAAAGTTTATAACTTCCTATAATTTTTTATTCAAAGTGGTCACTTTATTGCATAATAAAAGATCAAAGGAGTCAAGATGATAGTAGCAGTAACAGAGTGGAAAGGGCGTATTTCTCCGGTATTTGATGAAGCAATGCTGGCCAGGCTCTATGAAACCTGCGAAGGAGAAGCTTACCTCATAAAAGAGATAGAATTGAAGACGATGTTTTTTGGTTCTCGAGTATCTCAGTTACTGGAAGAGAAGGTGGAAACGTTGATATGCGGAGCAATTTCAGCCAATATTGAGCATCAGGCACAATTAGGTGGCATAAATGTGATCTCATTTGTATCTGGCAATATTGAAGAAATCATAAAGATTTATGCCCGTGGTGAATGGAATAAGAGTGAGTTTGCCATGCCTGGTTGCCGAACGAAAGAAGATGAAAAAAAATAAATTTTACCTGATGGAGAGCTGTAAGGGTAAACCTCAGCTTCCGTCAAAGGAGATGGAAAGATGAAAACAAATTTTGATTGCGTTACCTGTATCGTACGTCAAACACTTGATGCCTTACGTCAAGTTACTTCCGATGAAGCTGTTATTGAAAGAATATTACGATCGACATTATCAACTGCAGCCGGGATTGATTATAGTATGTCACCTGCAGAGATAGGCACAATCCTGCATCGCAAGATCAGGGAAGAAACGGGAAATCAGGATCCTTATCTGGAAATTAAGAATAAGGCAAATAAAGCAGCGCGGGGACTTTTACCGTTTCTGAGAAGAATGGTGGAAGATTCTCCTAATCCATTTGCCACTGCCGTGAAATATGCTATCGCTGGAAATGTATTTGATTTCGCCTTATTTACTCAGAAGGATAAGGACGTTTTCCGGAAAAGCCTGGGTGAAGTGCACACAAAGGAATTAGATCCTTTTAAGCTTTATGATTTGCGGTCCAAAATCTTTGCAGCAAAATCCATTCTACTGATTGGAGATAATGCGGGAGAAGTGGTTTTTGACCGCTTACTGCTGGAGCAGTTCCCGTCCACTAAGATCTATTATGCCGTAAAGAGCAAACCCGCAATCAATGATGTTTTAAGAGCTGATGCCATTTTTGCCGGTATTGATCAATATGCGGAAATAATTTCCAATGGAAATGATGCCGCCGGAACAGTTCTCGCTCAATGTTCTCCCGAATTTATGGATGTTTTCTGTAATGTTGATCTGGTTATAGCCAAAGGTCAGGGAAACTATGAAACCCTGAATAATTGTGATCGGGAGATTTTTTTCTTGACGCAGATCAAATGCAATACAGTAGCTCATGACTTGCAGGGAGCTATTGGGGACTGGGTAGTGGCTCAGAGTGTTCCCCGGCTTAATTAATTTAAGGAGTTTTTTATGAGAATTGCAATACCGGTAACTGATGGTAAATTAAGTGCACATTTCGGGCACTGCGAAAAATTCATTATCTTTGATGCAGATGAAGCAGGGAAAAAGATTATAAAAGAAGAAGTACTGATCCCGCCTGCGCATGAACCAGGATTATTACCCCGCTGGCTGGCAGAGCAAAAGGCAAATGTGATCATAGCCGGCGGAATGGGGCAGAGAGCTCAGGATCTTTTTACTCAGAATGACATCAAAGTTGAGGTTGGCGCGGCTGCTAAAAGTCCTCGCCAACTTGTGGAAAACTATCTGAATAATGAACTGGAAACAGGTTCAAATTTGTGTGATCATTAAAGAACAGGGAGTATTAATAATTGGGGCAGACCAGTGTGTCTGCCCTGCTTTTTTATATCAACGTCTTTCTTTTGACAACCAGGGTATTAACCTTTTGAGAACATCCCAGACTATAAGACTGAAGATGAGGGAAACAATAAAGTAAAGCCAGTGACCTGCAAGAGAATTTTTAATAGTCAGATAATCAGTTTTCAGCAAAATTTTGATCATAGCCGATGTAAAGCTGAAACCTGCCTGATGGAATCCTAAAATGCCGATGGAATTTTTTCCCAGGTATTGCAGTATTTTCACTTCCGGCAGAAGCAGGGAAAGAAACAGAACCATATAGGTACCGGAAAATGCACCCAGATAAAAGAGCAGGGGGTTATGAAAGGTCTTACTGCGCATGGAAACAGAACCATTGAGATAGAAGCAGAGAACGCACAATGCCGCAAAAATCAGCAGCAGCAGCAGCAGTTTCCAGCGGGATGAAGGAAATGAGATGTGCAGGACCACATGCAGATAATGTGCTATTCCTAAAAAGACTACTCCCGCTAAAGCAATATTGATGCACCCTATAAGGTAAAAATGTGGAAAAAAACTATCCAGCCAGCTTAAAATTGCCATAAAGAGCAGCAGCAGGATAAGGGCTGTTTTCGTTTTTGCTGCTTTATAAATACAATAATAAAAGATGGTTGCCACAAAAAGCGCCGGTAAGAACCAGAGCGCAATATTATGGATCATATAATCAGCCTGCGGTAATACAAACAAGGTTCCTATGCCCGGTTTCCACCAGGGTACACTCATGGAAAGATGGATGCCAAAATTCCTGCCTATGACCAGCCAGAGAAGATAAGTGAGAATCCCGATCAGAAAATAGGGTATTATCAAACTATGCAATCTGCTTTTCAGCAGCAGTGAAAAATTATCCTTATACTTCAGCTCATTAAAGATGAGACCGGATAGAAAAAAGAATAGCGGCATGTGGAAAGTATATATCCAGTCCCTCACGAGCTGGGAAGCAATATCGCAATGACCCGTTACAACGAGCAATATGCCAATTCCTTTAGCGACGTCAATATAACCTTTTCTATTATTCATTATTTCCTGCTATCCATTAATGCTCTCTGTCAATTAATTCCTAAATTTACTGAAACTGCTGATTTTGAGTCAAGTTAAATCCCTAAAGAGGATGTGGGAGGGTACAATAAAAATTGAAAATTGAAAATTGAAAATGAAGAGACACCTTCCTGTCCTGAATCACGAATCCCCTTCCTCATCCTTCTCACTGTATTTTTTATTGACAGAATATACAGTTTTTTTATGTTACTAAAGAGAATTGTTAAATAATGAGCAGGAGTATAAATGCGTTATAAAAACTTTGTATTCATCATCGTGATAATAACTCTGATCGCAGGTTGCGATTTTAAAAGCAGTAATACCATTAGAGATAAAATTGATAAAGGTGATTATTTGACAGCTCGCCGGGAATTGACCCGAAGGCTGGAAAAAGAACCCGATAGCGGATTGAACTGGCTTTTGCTGGCGGAAACTTACCGACGGGAATATTTTCCCACTTATAATGCAGCGAGATTTTCAACACCTCTGAGCAGTAACTGGCAGTATTTTCCGGCCGGAGAATTCAAAGAGCTGGCAGAATATGAAAAAGTCCTGAGCCGGGTACGACAAGCGGGATATGGAGAGCAGAGTGCCCCGGAATATTATTTTCTGGTCTGTTATAATTTTAAAGGCTGGAAATACAGGCAAAGAGAAGAGGCTAAAAATAAATTGCAACTGAATCTCAATTTTCTGGGAGAATTCGACAATGATTTTAGTGATAATGTCATTTTCTGGCAAAAGTATCTGCAGGCAGGAAGAACAATTGATTTCGACTGGCGGGATTTGAGTGAGTTATGGGAAAAGTATCCTGATTCGGAACTAATACCATTGCAGATATTAACACAGTTTCTGGGAATCAAGAGCCGTACTGCTGAATTGAAAATTAATCCCTATACACTGGACAGAATGCGTGATTTTCAGAGAAATTATAGTGAATATGCCGAAATTGCGGATAGTCTTTACATTTACTGGGAATTAAAGCCATTGTTGTCATATAAGCATACAACCTCACAGAAGATAATATTTCTTGATGAAGTGATAGCTGAGATGTTGAGTTCCACTATTAATCACTATTGTATGTGGGAAAAGGGTAAGATATGGTTTTCAGAAGGTCGAACTAAGGAAGGTTATGAACTATTTGACAAGGTTATCGAGCAGGAGATGAATAAATATAATCGGAATAAACTTAATAAAAAGCTGGCAGAATATGCCTATGAAAAGGGAGATTTCTCACAAGTGCTAAGCCATTACCGGCAAATTGAGGATTTAACTTTTATAGAACAGAAGCGGATGTGGGAAGCCTATCTGGAGCTGGGGTATGAGAGTGATGCTAATGCTTTACATAAGAAATTAGTGGCAGCAGCAGATAAAAATCAGAAAGAAAGACTGGAGGAAATCCAGTATAAATACGATCTAAGCAGACTGCAAGTGGGAGACCTGAACCTTGTACAAGCTCAGGATAAAGTAACAATAGCCGGAAAATTGAGCAACAAAACCACCAAAACTTATGAAGAAGTAAAAATCGAATTGACAATAATTAATGCAGATGGCAGGAAAAACGAGAGTTTTTATTATACAGTAAATATCATTTATCCGGGAACGGTTGCCGATTTTAAATTTTTCGCCGGATATTTAAGTATAACCAAGAAATTGAAAGTAACGGGGAAAGTAGTTGGTTTTAAAAAGGCTGAATAATGTCATGTCAGGTTTGGCATAACTTTATTTAAATGCATTAGGCAGACACACAGGTCTGCCGTCACAGATTATTGTCAGCTAATAGTCGTAGGCATGAACCTTTGTGTTAGCTCAAAATTTTTCTGTCAACCGGAAATTGACAGTGTACAAGGGAGGATATTTTGGAAAAGGAAATTCAAGCAGCTTTAACAAAACCTCAGAAGCTTGAAGAGCTTTATCGTCAGGACAAAGAGAAATTCCAACAGGCATTTACAGCAGTAGTAAAAAATCAGCCGGTAACGGAATTGATCCGTTTCTGGCAGTTACGTCTACAATCCAGGAATAGTAACATGGCAACAATTGATGCCGGGAAACTCCATGCTGTTCCATTGCTTTTAAGCATAGTTTTTGTGGCATTTTTTATGCGATTTGCGGGAATATTCAATCTCAGTGCCATTGCATCAGAGATGTATGAAATCAGGAATCCCGGTTTGATCGTATTTATGGGATTAACTCTATACGGCTTGCTTGGCAATAACAGGAAAGAACTGATAATCTGGCTTGGTTATGCACTGGTTTATGTAATATTAGCATTGCAAATGAATACCATTCCAGTACTTGGTAATAGTCAAGTATTAGGATTAGCAGTGATCCACTGCCCTGTAGTATTATGGTTTCTGTATGGACTTGCCATCAATAACGAAAAAAAGAATAATCGCAATTACTGGATAAAATACTTGCAATATAATGGTGATTTATTTGTTTTCAGTGGATTGATATTGATTTGCTGGTTCATCATTTTTGGATTGACAACGACACTATTTGATTTTCTAAATATTCATAACAGCTTTAGATTAATGGAGAAATATCTGATTGTTACAGCGGCGATAACGCCGTTGCTCGCTACATTTGCTATTGAACGCATCCCATCCCTGGGCAACAAAGTTGTGCCCTTGCTGGCGAGGATATTTAATCCCATTGTACTGGTAGTATTAACAATTTATATGGTCATCATTGTGAGATCAGGGCAAAATCTATTCGATGAGCGGGAATTTCTACTTCTTTTTGATCTGATATTGTTCAGTGTGCTGGCATTAATTATATTTTCTCTAAGCAACGTAACCGAAAGGGGAAGTGGAAAATACCGGTTATTGATCCTGTTTCTGCTTGTCTTGTTATCCTGTTCTATGAACGTGGTGGCGCTATCTGCGATAATTTACAGACTTCTCAATTTTGGTATTACGCCCAATCGCGTGACAGTAGTGGCAATTAATCTTCTGGTATTTGGAAATTTGATCAAGATCGGTATCGATATTTTACAGGTGCACAACGGCAGGCGAAATCTGGAATCCGTGAGTCTGGGTATTGCCGGGTATCTGCCCTTATATGGGATCTGGGCATTATTTGTGGTGCTGGTTTTTCCTATAATTTTTCCATAAGCGGGAAGAGGAAGAAATTTAACTGTCCGTTTTCGTTGATTTACGCCGAGGCAGGCAGATTAAGAGTGATATTAATTGAAAATTGATCCGTCTTCATTACATTACGCCCTGACAAGCCATCCGTAAGGTTTTAAAGTGGTAAAACAAGAGCGTTTGATAAAAATTATTTGACCGATAACGCCAATAAACAATTTTTGAACAAAATGGAAAGCAGGAGTATTATATGAAGAAATTGGATGGTTGGAAGAATTTTATGATGAATCAAAACCTGCTGCTTTTACTCCCCTGAGGGGGAAAAGATAATAAAAAAGTATTAAACTTTCTAAAATAAAGAAATCCAGGAGAAAAATTACGATGGAATACCCATTTGATAAAATAGAGAAGAAATGGCAGAATATCTGGCTGGAAAAAAAGATATTCAATGCCAGAAATGACGATAAACGGGAAACGTACTACATTTTGAGTATGTTTCCGTATCCCAGTGGCGCTTTGCACATGGGGCATGTGAGTAATTACAGTATAGGAGATGCCATCACGCGTTATAAGCTGATGCAGGGATATAACGTGATGCAGCCGATGGGTTACGACTCTTTTGGAATGCCGGCCGAGAATTTTGCCATTCAGCATAATTCGCATCCGCAGATAACAACAGAAGAGAATATTGCCATAATGCGCAACCAGTTCAATTCCATAGGTTTCGGATTTGACTGGGAACGGGAAGTGAGTACCTGCCGACCTGAATATTATCGTTGGGGACAGTGGTTTTTTAAGCGTTTATACGAAAAAGGGCTGGCTTATAAGAAGAAATCATTTGTGAACTGGTGTGATGACTGCCAGACTGTACTGGCAAACGAACAGGTGGAAGACGGTTCCTGCTGGCGCTGCGGTAGTGAAGTACGGCAGAAGGAACTGGAACAGTGGTTTTTTAAGATAACGGATTATGCAGAGGAGCTGCTTGATTTCAGTAAAATGATAGACTGGCCTGAGCGCGTGATAACAATGCAGACGAACTGGATAGGAAAAAGTATCGGAACACGAATAGATTTCAGAATGATAAATAGCGAGGAACTGCTGCCGGTTTTTACTACGAGACCTGATACGATATTCGGCTGCACTTTCATGGCATTACCTCCGGAGCATCCATTTGTTTCACGCTGGCTGGAAAATCCCCAATATGATGACAGCATCAGGAAATTCTGTGAAGAAGTGATGAATGAGGACAAGATAAACAGGGCAGCGGAAGATACCACGAAGAAAGGCGTATATAGCGGTTATGACTGTCTGAATCCGGTAAATGGTGAAAAAGTACAGATCTGGATAACCAATTACGTGCTGATGGATTACGGTACTGGGGCAGTGATGGCTGTTCCCACGCATGACCAACGCGACTTTGAGTTTGCTCGAAAGTATGACATACCTATGAAAATAGTGATCCAGAATCCGGAAAACGAACTTGTACTGGAAGACATGGAAGCAGCTTACATCGAACCGGGAGTACTGGTAAATTCAGGTAAATTTAACGGAATGCGCAGCGAAGAGAGCAAAGCAGCTATTTCTGAATGGATGGAAGCAAATGCGATGGGGGAAAAGACCGTTACTTACCGTCTGCGTGACTGGGGAGTGAGCCGTCAAAGGTACTGGGGAAATCCGATACCGGTAATTTATTGTGACAAGTGTGGAGAAGTCCTTGTTCCGGATGAGGAGCTGCCGGTATTGTTGCCGGATAACGTGCAATTAGGCAAGACGACCCAGAATCCGCTATTGAGTGTGGAAGACTGGGTAAATACAACCTGCCCGGGATGTGGTGGCAAAGCACGCCGGGAAACCGACACTATGGATACATTTGTAGATAGTTCCTGGTATTTTGCGCGCTATGCGGATGCTGGAAATACAAAAGAACCTTTCAGCCGGGAAGCTGCAGATAAATGGCTGCCTGTTGACCAGTACATCGGAGGTATTGAACATGCCTGTATGCATCTGCTTTATGCCAGGTTTTTTCATAAGTTTATGCGAGATATGGGTATGGTGAGTTGTGACGAGCCATTTGCGCGGCTTTTAACTCAGGGTATGGTAACCAAAGACGGTGCCAAGATGTCTAAAAGCAAAGGTAATATCGTTGATCCTCAATATATCATAGACCGGTTCGGTTCAGATACTGTAAGGACCTTTATGCTTTTTAGTTCACCACCGGAAAAGGATGTGGAATGGAGCGACAGTGGAGTGAAAGGCGCTTTCAGATTTTTAAACAGGATCTGGCGTATTATAGAAGATAACCTGGATGTGATCAACAGCGCGGCACCTGAATATAACAGTGATAATCTGAGCAAGGAAATGACCGGGTTGCGTCGCAGCACACATTTTACCACTTGGAAAGTTCTGCATGATATTGCAGACCGGATGCAGTTTAACACAGCAATTGCAGCAGTGATGGAGCATTTGAATAATGTTTATGCTATTTCGGAACCCGCAGCTTTAGGGAAAGACGAGCAAAGCGTGTTTGCTGAAGCCTGTCGCAAAATTCCGCAATTGATATATTTCTTTGCACCTCATATCAGCGAAGAACTCTGGGAAGTGATGGGCAACACGACACTGGTACATGAAGCAGGACTGCCAACCTATAAGAGCGAATTTCTGCAGAAGGAAGTTGTTACTTATGCCATTCAGATCATGGGCAAAGTGCGTGGAAAACTGGAAGTTCCTGTTGATACAGATGAGGAAGAATTGAAGAAATCAGCGTTGGAACTGGAAAATGTGCAGAAATATATCGAGGGAAAGAAAATCAAAAAGATAATTGTAATTCCCCGTAAATTGATCTCAATTGTTGTCTGATAAACTCAATATTATCCCTGCCTTAAAACAGGCAGGGATATGCATCTAATTATGGAACCAGATTTAAGAAATAAAGCAGCTTATTTATACGAACTGCCGCAGGAGCTGATTGCGCAGTATCCGGTCAACAGACGCAGCGATTCAAGGCTTTTAGTGATGCAGCGCAGTGATGGCAGAATAGAGCACAGGATATTCCATGATATAGAAGAATACCTGGTAAGGGGAGATTTGCTGGTTTTAAATCGCACCAGAGTAATACCGGCGCGATTACAGGGCAGAAAAACGACTGGAGCGCAAGTTGAAATATTGCTATTAAATCAGCTTGAGGATGGTGTATGGGAGTGTCTTGTACGTCCCGGCAAACGGTTGAAAACCGGCAGCAGAATATTACTTTCTGAAAATTTCAATGCCCAAGTCATTGATTATGCAGAGGAGGGAGCACGTATCATCAGGTTCGAATATTCCGGTGATTTTTTTTCAATACTGGAGCAGTTTGGTAAAATACCTTTACCGCCATATATCACAAGAGCAGCAACTGAAAAAGACAAGGAAACATATCAAACCGTATATGCCAGTCAGCCAGGCTCGGTAGCGGCACCTACGGCTGGATTGCATTTTACGCATGAACTTCTGAAGAGATTGAAAATAAAAGGGATAGAATTAGCCGAAGTAGATTTAAATGTGGGGCTGGGAACCTTTCGACCTGTCAAAACCGCCGATATAACTCAGCATGTAATGCATCAGGAATTTTGTCAAATCACAGAGGGAAACGCCGAAATCATTAATCGGGCAAAAGATGAGAAAAGACGAGTAATTGCAGTAGGTACAACATCTACAAGAACCCTGGAAAGCTTTGCCGAAGAGGGGAGAGTTAAAGCTGGTGCTCATTTTACGGATATTTTCATTTACCCGGGCGGGAGGAAAATACAGATCATTGATGGGCTTCTAACCAATTTCCATTTACCGGAATCAACGCTGTTAATGCTGGTCAGCTCCTTTGCCGGTTATCATAATACAATGAAAGCCTACGAGCAGGCAGTAGCGGAAAGATACAGGTTTTTCAGTTATGGTGATGCCATGCTGATTATTTAGCGATATGAAGGATTTCAAACATACATTTCTCGACTGCTTTTATCACTTTCACTATTTAAGCAGTACGATGTCTAAAGCTCAGGAACTACTGGAAGAAAAGGAATTGCAGGAAAACTTTCTGATCCTTGCCGATAAACAGAGAATGGGGCAGGGACGAAAGGGCAATATCTGGTATTCACCTGAAGGTGGATTATGGTTTACTCTGGCAATTTATGGATTTAAATTCAACAGCAATTTCACGATATTTCTGGGGATTCAGGTACATAAGGCGTTAATCACAATGTTTCCACAGTTGCAGGAACAGGAACTTTTACTGAAATGGCCTAATGATATCTATCTGAAAGAAAAAAAACTGGCTGGAATAATCGTAAAGCAGCTTTCTTACAAAGAATATTACTTTTGCGGGATAGGAATAAATACAGCATTTGAGGGATTTCCGGATGAACTGGCTTCTCATAGTATTTCTCTTAAAAATAGTGGTATTATTAGCTGTAACAATGAAGACTTATTGAAAACCATACTGGACAATATTTCTGATAACCTGCCAGAATATCTTGTAGACAGCAAATTTTCTCGAAGTTATTATGATAAATATGACTTTCTACGGAATAGAGAAATTACTATTACCACAGATTTTTCTCAATTTCAGGGTAAATACCGGGGAATAAATCAGGAGGGAGCGCTGCTGCTGAAACTGGAATCAGGAGCAATTCAACCCTTTTATGCCGGAGAGGTCAATTTCAATATAGTTAAAAAATCTCCTCAAGAGTGATCTTCTCGGCATTTAGCATCTCTGCTAACGTTGAGAAGAGTCGCTGGGCTTCATCTTTATGCCGACACATATAACTGATGAGCGTTCCTGAAGTGTAAACTACTTCGAGATACCAGTCTGCCTGTTTATGCCTGACCATTATGCTTTTAATCTCGTCCAGACATAGCACGATATCCTGATAAGAATAAAATCTTGGTTTCTCACTTTCCATAATATTTCCCTCACTGTTAATTATTTACCAAGAGATTATTTTATAATATATTAGTCAAATAAAATCGATAATTGTTAGCAGTTAGTTGTCAATTGTTAGTCGTTAATTGTCCTTCACATCGTCCATTGATAACATTCCCTCAATCATCTTTATTTCATTTCATCGCCAATTGCTGATCACCTTTTTTGGGAGCTTCATTAAACATATTTATGCAAGAAAACGTAGTTTTCTAAAAATACCGGCAATCGCGAAAGGCACGAAAAGCGCGAATTAAGAGAAGATTATCATCACCAGTCATCGTGATACTTCGCCTTGGCAAGCAGAGAATACAGAGAATCGTGATATTAATAAAGGGATATATTTTTATAGCCTAAGGTGTATGCCAGATTTGAAAAATATCGGAGTATGCTTATTTTGTTTTTTCTGGCATCCCCCCGTTTTATTATTCATGATTTGTTGTAACTTCTTATTATATAAAGTAATATTCAGGATTTATCTCTTATAATTCCCGGTACGGGATAAATTTGTATAGCGTAAGGTTGCACCGCAGGTGCTACCTTAAGTAAAAAATGAAACGCCCCCCCACCCCATCGGCGCGCAGCGCCGTTGGAGTGGGGGGGGGATGCATCATTCATAAGGTAGTCTCGGAGTTCCGAGCCAACCTTACGCTATACAAATATATCCCTTTCAGGGAAATGAAACTCTACAACAGGAGAGATATTTAAAAATTTCGGGAGGATGAGACTGTTCAATGTAAATATTTATCAGGTAATTGTTACGCTCTCAAAATATATCGAAAAGTGCACATTTATCATTTTGAATGCAAATTATCGAAATTGACAAAACGATCTAATTCTATTACAAGCAAAGGATATTATT
>JAIPGO010000070.1 GCA_021736135.1 Candidatus Cloacimonadota bacterium | reverse complement strand
TAATGTATGAAGTTATGACATTACCTTTTCCTTACCTTTCATTACTTTTTTATTTATAATAGCCAGGAAGTTCAGATATAAGGAGCATAAAGCATTTTCTTGTTGAATTTTTAATGCATTTTGGAAAATTATAAACCGGTTTTTCGGAGGGATTATTATCATCTGCCTCAAAGTCTCTGCCGTAGCGTGCTATGTATCTGGATTTTTTCAGGAGGTTTTTGATATAGGAAGAAGTTATGAAGGGGAAATATTCATCTTTGTAAGCTTTGGGAATGAAACTTTAGGCATTATTGAAATTGAAGTCAAGGTAATTGTCATCCTGGGTGATGTATTTCCGGGTGAATAATATGCGGAAACAGAACCACCTGTATTCCCAGGCTGAGCCGCCTCTCCCCTAATATTCTTACATTTTTTGGCAGGATATTCAGCTAAAACCTTACGAATGGTCGTTAGACCTCCGTAATGGTTGACTAAGAGAATCCCGATCTAAAATGAGACGACCATTGCGGAGGTCTGCGACCATTCGCAAGGTCTCATCTGCAGATTTCGGAGGTCTGCGGCTTTTGCAGAGTTCTACGACCATTGCGGAGGTCTGCGACCATTCGCAAGGTCTTATCCGCAGCTACATTTCTTATATTTTCGGTTATTTCGCGCCTTCTACGCTTTCCGGGGTGAAATGACTTTTACAATGGACTCATAAATTATTTCTTTACTTTTTTATTTGCCGGTTCATAAAAGGACTGCGGAGGTTTTGATGGGAAATATTGAGATAATCATTGCCGATATAACTACCTTGAAAGGTGGACGCAATCGTCAATGCCGCCAATAACAGCCTGCTGGGCGGCGGTGGCGTGGATGGGGCTATTCACCGGGGTGCCGGTGCCCGTCTTCTGGCAAAATGCCTCACTCTGGGGGGCTGCAAAACCGGTGAAGCTAAAATCACCACGGGTTATGATCTTCCCGCTGAATTCGTGATCCATACTGTGGGACCCGTCTGGCATGGTGGTAATAAAAATGAACCGGAACTTCTGGCAGCCTGTTACCGTAACTCTTTGCGTCTGGCAGTGGAAAACAATATTAGATCAATTGCTTTTCCCTCAATCAGTACTGGGGTTTATGGCTACCCCAAAAATCTGGCGGCAGAGATCGCGCTGCAAGAGATCCGCAGTTTTCTACTGCAGAACAGTTTGCCCGAAAAAGTAATCATCTGTTGTTTTTCTCAAAAAGACTATGAAGTATATCTTGATTTAGAAAGTACAATTTGAGGCAGTTTTGGACTTATTTAATACGGAGATAAAATTTCTGAAAGGTGTTGGCGAATACAGGGCGCAACTGCTGAGCAAGCTGGGCATATTTACCATAAATGACCTGCTGGAATTCTTTCCACGGGATTATATCGAGCGAGACCGGAAGCAGTCGATTGCCGAACTGGAAGAAGGTAAACTGGCATCTTTGACCGGTACAGTCGTGAGCATCAGCAAAAAGCCGTATGGCCGCAGCGAACAGTTGAACGTGATTTTAAGTGACGGCGATGACCAGCTTCTTTGCACCTGGTTCCGTTTTGGCAGATGGCTCACGGATCAATTGCAGATGGGGCAAAAGCTCTGGGTCTCAGGAATGATCACTGCCTTTAAGGGCAGGTTTCAGATCATTCATCCTGAGACGGAAGTGCTGGATATTGACGACGATACGGGCAGTTTCTGGCACAGTCGCGCCGTTCTGCCGGTATATCCGCTTACTGATAAGCTGAATATCAACCAGATGCGGAAGATAATTTACAATGCATTTCAATATCATGCGGCTGAAATTGAAGAAACACTTTCAGAAGACATCCTGCAGAAATTCGGCTGGCTGCCGCGACGCATAAGCCTGCAAAAGATACATTTCAGTATAAATCCGGCAAATGTGACCGAATTGAAAAAACGTTATTCTTTCGAGGAACTTTTCTATAACCAGTTAATGCTGGCACGGGTACGCAGGCAACATGATGATGCACAGCAGGGAATAACTTTCACCATTCATAAAACTTATACTACACAATTGAAAAATTCGCTGCCTTTTAAGCTGACTTCTGCGCAGAAACGCGTACTCTGGGAAATTGTGGAAGACATGACATCCGCAAAACAGATGAACAGATTATTACAGGGTGATGTGGGCTCCGGCAAGACGATTGTGACTCTTTTTGCCATGCTGCTGGCAGTGGAAAACGGTTATCAGGCAGTATTAATGGCGCCCACGGAAATACTAGCAGAGCAGCATTTTCGCAGTATTACCGGTTACCTAGAAAACATGGATATTAATATTGCCCTCTTGAAAGGCGGCAATTACAAGGGTAAGAAAAAGATCAAGGAACAGATGAAAAGTGGGGAACTGCAGATCATCATCGGCACGCATGCCCTGCTGCAAAAAGATGTGGAATTTGCCAACGTGGGACTGGTAGCAGTAGACGAACAGCACCGTTTTGGAGTAGTGCAGCGATCACTGATCCCGCGTAAGGGTAACAATCCTGATCTTTTATATATGTCTGCCACACCGATTCCGCGATCCCTGGCGTTGACGGTTTATGGTGATCTTACCGTAAGTGTGATCGATGAATTGCCGCCTGGTAGAAAAGAAATAAAAACAGTCTGGCGTGGAGCAGGCAGACGCGAAGAAGCTTATGCCGAAATCCGCCGTGAGATAGCCAAAGGCAGACAGGCATATATCGTGTGCCCATTAATTGAAGAATCGGAAAAAAGCGATCTGCTGGCTGCAGAAACTTTATTTGAAGAAGTACAGAAATACTTATTACCACGCAGTCGTGCCGAGATATTGCATGGCAGAATGAAAACTGCCGAAAAAGACGAGATCATGCAGCGATTTCAGACTCACGAAATTGATGTGCTGGTTGCCACAACGGTTATTGAAGTGGGAATTGACGTCAGAAATGCCACGATCATGGTCATTGAACATGCCGAACGCTTCGGGCTATCGCAACTGCACCAGTTGCGGGGAAGAGTGGGCAGAGGAAGTGACGCTTCCTGGTGTTACCTCATCTCCTATCCGCCGATGTCTAAAGAAGGCGCAGAACGGCTGCAAACCATGGTTGCCACTAATGACGGCTTTGCCATTGCCGAAAAAGACCTCGAACTGCGCGGACCCGGAGAATTCTTCGGTACTGCCCAGAGCGGTATGAATATATTCAAACATGCCAATATAGTCAGAGACAGACAGCTTTTAATTCATGCCCGTGCCGTAGCCGGCTGGGTTCTGGAAAATGACCCGCAACTGGAAAGCGAGGAGAACAGGAATATTATCTCCACCTATCAAAGATTATATGCGGAGCGGGAAAAGCTGTTTAATTTTTAAGCGGTTATATAAGTCTTATAGTTCCTATATTAAAAATTTTAAGTATAAAACCTTCTCAGCACTTTGACCAGCCACAGGTGGGGCATTTCAAGCAGCCTTCCTCGTGCTGGATGGCACTGCCGCAATCGGGACAGGTTCCGCTCATTTTTTTATGTGTGCCTGTTTTTATTACTTCTTCCACTTTTTCAAATTCAATACCATTTGAGGGGAGCACCTGGTTGAATTTTTCCAGTGATTTAGCAACGGCATCGGCACAGGAAGTGACCATTTCGCCTTTATGCCACATCGGGGAAGGACAGCGAATACCGCGCAATTGTTTTACTATGGTTTCAATATCAATATTGGAGCGCAGACTTAATGATGCCAGTCTGGCTACAGCTTCCAGTTGTGCCGAGGCACAGCCGCCTACTTTTCCCATGGTTGTAAATAATTCAAAAGGTCCTTCTTCATCGTAATTTATGGTTATATAAAGGTTCCCGCATCCGGTTTCGATCTTGCGCGTCATACCTTGAGTGATTTCCGGTCTGGTGCGCGGCTTAACGTGAGAAACCAAAGCAGCATCGCTGCTTTTCATTTCATTGCCAATGTTCAGAACCTGGTTCTGCCGGCTGCCGTCACGATATACCGTAACCCCCTTGCAGCCGAGTTCATAAGCCAGTTCATAAGAAATGCGAATGTCTTCCACTGTTGTTTCACTGGTGAAATTGATAGTTTTGGAAACAGCGTTATCCACATATTTCTGGAAAGCTGCCTGCATCCTGATATGCCATTCGGGGGCGATATCATGGGAAGTGACGAACACATTACTTATATTTTCCGGTATTTCTTCCAGGTGCTGAACAGAACCTTTTTCAGCAACTTGCTCCATTAATGCTTCAGTATATAAGCCTGCCTGCCGCAGCGCTTTCTCAAAAAGCGGATTGGCATAAAGCAGTTTTTCACCGTCCATCACGTTTTTCACATAAACCAGGGAGAATTGCGGTTCCACGCCACTGGAAGTATTAGCGATCATGCTGATAGTACCCGTGGGTGCGATGGTGGTGGTGGTGGCATTTCTGATGCCTTTGGTCTTGATTTCGGCAATAAGTTCCTGCCAGTCAAGTTTCCCGCTGCGCTGCAGGTTTCCCTTTTCATAGATGCTGCTTTTGAAGTTCGGAAAAGCGCCCTTCTGTTCAGCCAGCAGGAGCGAACGTTTCTTGCTGTGATAATCAATGAATTCCATTACTTCTTCTGCCAGAGCAATAGCCGCATCGCTGTTATAGGCAATTTCCAGAGCATATAGCAGATCAGACCAGCCCATAACACCCAGCCCAATCTTGCGGTTGCCTTTCACTGCGGCATCTATCTCCGGCAGGGGATATTTGGAAACATCAATCACATCATCCAGAAAATCTATGCTGTCATAAACAACCTGCTGCAGTGTATTCCAGTCAAACTCATTATCTTTTATCAAGGCAGCCAGATTAATGGAGCCCAGGTTACAGGCTTCATTGGGCAGCAGAGGCTGCTCTCCACAAGGATTAGTTGAGTCCATCCTGCCGAGTTGCGGCGTGGGATTATATCCATTTATGCGGTCTAAGAAAATTACTCCCGGTTCACCATTACGATGCGCCATTTCCACGATCAGGTCAAATACATCCCGGGCACGCAACTGTCGCTCGATCTCTCCGTTATGCGGTGAAATCAGGTTATATTCCTCATCATGGTGCACTGCCTGCATAAATTCTTCCGTTATACCTACTGATATATTAAAATTGGTCAATTCATTCAAGTCTTCCTTGCAGGTGATGAAATCAAGAATGTCGGGATGATTAACGCTGAGTATTGCCATATTAGCACCACGCCGCGTTCCGCCCTGTTTCACTGCATCTGTGGCAGCATTGAATACTTTCATGAAGCTTATCGGTCCCGAAGATATACCATTAGTAGAACGCACCCGGGCATTCTGCTGGCGCAGATTACTGAAACTGAATCCTGTTCCGCCACCTGATTTATGGATCAGGGCAGCATTCTTGATACTTTCAAAAATGCCCTCAATACTATCTGCCACCGGTAATACAAAACAGGCTGAAAGCTGCTGCAGATCATTGCCCGCATTCATCAGAGTCGGCGAGTTCGGCAGAAAATAACCCGAATCAAGCAGGCTGTAATAGCGCTCAGTTTTTTCCTTATCCCCATCCGCAATATTCACAGAAATCCGGCGCAGCATCGCAGCCCAATCCTCTATTGTCTTTCCCGTGTCATCTTTCAGAAAATACCGCTTTTCCAATACTTTACGTGCATTATCAGATATATGCATTTTTACCATCCATCTTTATATATTATTTTTTTTACCTGTTTTTTCACTGTCCATATCCCGTCAGTTCATTGTAAATTTCTCATACCCGCCTGAGCTGTCAAACCTATTATTTCAGACTCGGATTTCCGGGAATATTACTCAGCTTAAACCAGGTGGATGTCTCCTTAAAATAATTCCCTTGACGTAAATAAAGTATTTTTTAGAGTTATTTGACGAAGCAGGTGAGGATATGGAATATTTTAAAACTTCTGATGATCTGAGGGTGTTCTATCGGAAGTGGCTGCCGGCAAATAATCCAGTTGCTGTTGTTCAAATTGCCCATGGGATGGCAGAACACAGCGGTTGTTATGATGAGCTTGCCAGTTACCTTAATGAGCAAGGTTTTGCCGTTTTTGCCCATGACCAGCGTGGTCATGGCAAAACTGCCGCCACTGAAGACGAATATGGGTTTCTTGATGGCGAGACGGGCTGGCAGCAACTTTTGAGTGATATGCACCAGTTTAACGTTTTATTGAAAGAACAGTATCCCGAAATTCCCGTATTTCTGCTGGGGCACAGCATGGGTTCTTTTCTGGTCAGGGATTATATCAGCAAATGGGGGGAAAGTATTGATGGCGTCATACTTTCAGCAACTGACGGTCCGCAGCCGCTATTAACCATTATAGGACTCTATATTGCTTCCCGGGAATGCCGGAAACTGGGTGATCACCATCGCAGTAAAAGACTCACGGATATGAGTTTTGGAGCCTATAACCGTAAATTTGCACCCAACCGTACTGCCTTTGACTGGCTCAGCCGCGATACTAAGAAAGTTGATGAGTATATTGCGGATCCCCGCTGTGGGGGCACTTTTACTTCCGCATTCTTTAAAGCACTGCTCAATGGAATTATCTCCCTTTGCAAGCCGGAAAACCTCAAACATATTCCTCATGATATGTCGTTTCTGTTCATCAGTGGAGAAAAAGATCCCATCAGCGCTTTTGCCCGGCGCATCTGGAAAGTGGTGGATATTTATGAGAAAAGTGGTCTTTTCGATATTGAAGCCGTGTTTTATCCCGAATGCCGGCATGACCTGAAGCTGGAGCTGAACCGCGAAGTCATTTTCAAGGATATGATCACCTGGATGACGGGGAAACTCAAGGAATGGGGCAAATAAAGAAGAAATATTTTCTCGCTTTTGATCAGGGCACTTCCAGTTCCCGCACTGTCTTATTTACGGAAGATTTCCAGGTTGCAGGCAATGAACAACTGGAAACAAAAACTGTTTATCCTCAGCCCGGCTGGGTGGAACAGGATGCGCTGACAATCTGGAAAAACCAGTTACTAACTGCTCAGAATCTTTTCCGCAGACAGGCCATTGATCCTGCCCGGATTGCTGCCCTTGGTATTACTAATCAGCGTGAAACCACTATCGTCTGGGATAAAACCGGAAAACCTGTTTATCCCGCAATTATCTGGCAGGATAAAAGAACCGCTCCACTTTGCCGGAAAATGCAGAAAGACGGACTTGCAGAACATATAACTAAAACTACCGGACTCGTTATTAATCCCTATTTCTCCGCCACCAAGCTTGCCTGGATCCTGGATAATGTGCCCGGAGCCAGAACTAAAGCGGAACAAGACAAACTTTTTTTCGGTACTATTGATACCTGGCTGCTCTGGAATCTTTCCGGAGGAAAACTGCATATCACGGATTACAGCAATGCTTCCCGTACTATGCTTTTTGACATTAATAACCTGAGGTGGGACGAAACTCTGCTGAAGTATCTGCATATTCCCGCCAATATGTTGCCTGCCGTGCATTCATCTTCAGAGATCTATGGAGAAACATCACTTTTAGGCGGCTCCATCCCGCTTGCCGGTATTGCCGGTGACCAGCAGGCTGCGCTTTTCGGGCAGCAGTGCCGGGAAAAAGGGATGGCAAAAAACACTTACGGCACAGGCTGCTTCCTTTTAATGAATACCGGCGAAACTCCAGTACACAGTAAAAGCGGACTGCTTACAACCATTGCCTGGGGTATTGATCATAAGATCACTTATGCCCTCGAAGGCAGTGTTTTTATGGGAGGCGCACTCATTAAGTGGCTGCGTGATGAGCTGCAAATCATTTCCACCGCTGCCGAAAGCGAAGATATTGCACTCTCGCTGCCCGATAATGAAGGTGTTTACTTCGTTCCAGCGTTTAACGGTTTGGGGGCACCTTACTGGGATACGGAAGCCAGCGGCACTATCTGCGGTATCAGAAGCGGCTGCGGCAGGGCGCACATCGTACGTGCTGCCCTGGAAGCTTTGGCGTTTCAAACCCGCGACGTCCTGGTCGCCATGGAAAAAGATGCCATGCTCAGCCTGAAAGAATTGCGCGTGGATGGCGGTGCTGCTGCCAATAATTTTCTAATGCAGTTCCAGTCAGACATCCTCGGCTGCCGCGTCAGACGCCCGGAAATTCTGGAATCAACAGCTCTCGGTGCCGCCATGCTTGCTGCTCAGGGAGTAGGGTTGCTGGATAATAATAAGATGAAAAACATTAAAATTGATAAGGAATTTAAACCTCAAATCTCCACAGAAAACCGCATAAAATATTGTCAAGGCTGGAAAAAAGCCGTAACCAAAGCAAGACTTTCAGATTAAGCACAACTTGAGTAAATGTTTTTTACTAGCCATCAAACTCGTCAACCAGCTATAAAACCGCCTGTTGCACAGACGTCTCGTCTGTGTGTATTTCTCGCAAAGAAATTCTTTCATCAGGTTTCAGATTGTAGCAGTTCCTCAGAAAAGAAGAGGAAATCAAGACACAGACGAGACGTCTATGCTACAAGAGTGTAAGAGCTTATTTCCCCACCATTAAAATCGTCTCTCAGCTTCAAAACCGTCTGTAATTTTCCCCGTGAAGCATCGTCTTTATTTAAGCAGTATCAGCCGTTTCACTTCTCTATCACCACCGCTTTCGTATCTCAGCAAATATAGCCCGCTGCTGCAATTATCTGCATTCCAGTATATAAAATGTTCCCCTGCTTCTAAATGCCCCTTGAGCAGTGTTTCCACCAACTGTCCTTTCAAATTATAAACCTTCAGTTCCATCTCCCCGGATTCTGCCAGGTAAAATTCGATTGTTGCCCGTGGATTAAAAGGATTGGGATATACAGAAAAACTGCTCTGGGGAAAAACTTTTTCAGCAGACTCAACAGGCAGGCTTATAACAATGGGCTCTATGCAATCACCCTTTCTCATATCTGCCTGAAACGTAAAAGTATATCCCATACTCAGCTGTTTTTCACCTTCTGATGCCTGGTAATAAAGCTCATAATCTTCTATAAGGCTCAGATTGCCATACACCATCAGCGCATAAAAACTTCGGCCAAATACATCTTCCAGTTCCAGTTTTGTACTGCTGCCGCAGATTTCTCCGTCATGCAGGGCAATGATCCTGCCCGGAGCACTTCCATCGTTGCAGGTCAATACCAGGGATCCGTTATATTGATAATTGCGGTAATTGAACTCCGGCTCAATGATTTCGGTTAATGCTCTTCGTTCTTCCGGCAATGGGTAGGTAAATGAGGTTGGTTCCAGAACATCTACCATATATCCCTTGAGAGGATCCAGAGTCGTTATCGTTCCATACCAGCCCAGTCCGGTATAATAATTGGAAAATCCCATCTGGTTTTTAACGTAAGCGCAGGTTTCGCCCAATCCTGCCAGGGCGTAATTTATCTCTTCCGGCAACTGAGGAGAATAGGATATCCAGTTCCAGCCGGTGTTCAGCGTATATTCCGTAACTACCGGGTCGATTGGTATGCCGCTAAACTCCCAGAGTGCAGAAGTGTTCATATCAAGCTGATAAAAATCCAGGTTACCCAGCTCACTTAGTGAACCAAACCAGCCCAATCCGGCATAATATGTAGCATATCCCGTCTGGTTTTTGATATAATTTCCTGCTCCGTTCAGCACTGCCAGCACATTATCGGGACCCATATCATCTGCCAGTATGTTCAGCGAAAACCAGTTCCAGCCCGGAAAAAAATCTTTGGATACGGTAATTTCTCCGCTTCCCTGTTCCGTGAGTATAATTTCCTGATAAACGTCCCCTCCGGCAATGGTAACTTCACCCTCATAAAATTCATAACCCATAGCTAAAACGGTGTAATAATAGGTGTTATTCAGAAGTGGAATACTGAAATTACCTGTATCATCCGAGAAAAAGTAATTGGGCAGACTGCCGGGATTTTCCAGCACAAAGGCAGCCCCGGCAACCGGTACCGCATCTGCATTGGTCACAACTCCATAAAAAAGCCCGTCCGCCTGGTAATACATGAAATTAATTCCGGTCAAATGCCCGTTTACCGTGACCTCAAGTGAATTGGGCGCCACATAGTCATCATTATCATTAAGCAGGCTTATCACGCCTAATCCGCAGGTTACATCCGGTATATCATCCGGTATATTGATCTGGTAATCACCCATAAATCCAGTAATATCACTCAACAGGTAATGTCCCGAAGAGGCAAATTCCATAAACACAACAGGATCGAAGTTCTCCAGAAGCTCCAGTATAACTCCTGCCGCACTGTTATAAGTGCAGTAAACGAAGGCAGGGAAAACGGGCAGATCGATCCAGCTTCCTTCCTGATAAACACTGCCGGAGATGCTGAAATCACTCGCCAGTTGTTCGTAACTGATATTCACGGAAGCAGATATTCCTTCATCAGTCAGGGTGATCACTAAAACAGCTTCCGCTGGTAACTGCATAAAATTATTGAATCCACCGGAAAAAATACCATCAATCCCCGTCTCGTCAAGCACTCCGCCATCTGTAAAAAGACCGGAATCTCCGGCAAAAAGTGGTATCTGTTGCCCCAGTATTTCTATAGCAAATTCGTAAGCTGCCGCATTACCCGTCACTTCAAACTCAAAGTCAAAATGCAGGCTGTCTGTTAAAGTAATTGTTATATCGGTGCCCCCATTGACCGTCAGGTCATGAACTGCTGCCAAGGGTAAGAAAAGAGAAAAAAGGAAAAAAGAAAAGATCAAAGTTTTCATATAGTACCTCCAGGCTTCTCAGCCGATATTAATTCATTTAGTTTTATCTGCTTCTCATTGTCAAGTTCTCTCTGAATTCCTGCTGGCATCCCTCTCCCGGGGTGCAGTCAGGATAAATCGGGTAGAATACTATGACAAAATGTCATAGCAGGTTCTTAAAATTGTATTAATTGCTTTTGTTTACTTACGGCAGCTTTACTTCGTAATTGATTTTTAGCGGGAAGAACGCTGGAGGTGCTTTCGAGAAGCTCTCCTTTTCAGCAATTGGGGGATAAACATTTAGAGCTGTTGCTAATTAAACAGGTTATAATGAATTGACAAAGAGAAAAGAAATCTGAAAATGGCAAAACAAAAAAAGATTAAGGAAAAAAAATGAAGAGAAGTCTGCTTTTAATCTTGCTGACAGGCATATTGCACTTACTTGGTAACAGCATATTTGCGCCACTGGGTTATCCGCTCAGCACCAGTGGTAATGATATATATGGTGATGGTATGGGTGGAACGGGCATAGCTGATCTCTACCGTATCAACAGCAATTCAGATAATCCGAGCCTGATGGTAACGGCAAACAATGTTACACTAAGTACTGCCGTGAATATGGGATATTTCTGGTATATAGATGCAAATAATAAATTCCGGGATGACGGACTAAGCCTGCCCTATTTCAATATAGCTATACCTTTGAAAAATCACCGTCTGGGAATTACATTACGTTCGCTGTTTTCTGGTAACCTGGATACTGGTGGCAATCATGTGTCAGAAACAGATTCACTTATATATGCTGAGAGTGAACGTAAAACGGGAAATATTTACCGGATGGGCATGGAATATGCCTTTAAAAATGATTATGTTAATGTGGGATTATCTGCACAATACTATCTGGGTAACAGCATTCACTACAGAAGTCAGGAATTTGAAGACAATGATTTCAAAGACAACAAATATGAGTTAGAGAAGCGATTCAGTGGATTGAACTGGAGTCTGGGACTCAGCCGGAGATTTGGCAGCCTGGCCTTGGGATTCAGTTATGAACCGTCAGTGAAACTTGACGGCAGTTCTTATTATAAATACCCTTTTGAACCAGAGATAGACACACTTTCCACTGACGTTGATTTATTTGAGATTCCTGCAACAATTAATGGTGGATTTACGTTTCTGGCGAAAAGCTCATTAAAACTAAGCTGTGATTTCCGTTACCGTTTCTGGGAAGCAACTGCAAATAAATATGAGAACAATTTAAATGGTGTGGAAGAAAGTTACAATGATAGCTGGCGACTGGCGGGAGGCATCAGTTACGATCCTTTGATCGGATACGGACGCTGGTATGAGAGCATACCCCTGCGAGCGGGAGCCTGCTATACCAAGCTGCCATTTCAAAGTTATGAACATGACGTAACGGAATTAAGTTTTACTTTCGGAAGTTCTTTGCAGTTAAATTCACCAGGAAGGAAGCTTGATTTTGCCTGGCGTTATACCTTACGTAATAATGGTGTAGCTGACGACAAGAGAGACGAATCCTTTGAATTCAGTGTAGGAATAACGGGAATAGATATATTTAAGAAATCGCCGAAACGCATAGAAGAGAGAGAGATACCGCAGGTAGATCCTGGCATGGGAGTTCAGGAAGATACGCAATGAGATATATCTGGCAGGTACCGGCATCGGAGAAACTGAGTTTATTTGATCAACTGGTAAACAACCGCAACCTGAAAGAGGATTTTTTTTATGCCAGTTTGAAAGATATTCCGAACCTGAGCCTGGTGAAGGATCTGGATAGAGCGGCACAACGCATCATTAAGGCGCTGCAGCGCAAAGAGCGGATAATGATCTTTGGTGATGATGATATAGATGGTATCACGTCCACTTACATATTATTTGATTTTTTCAGTCGTCTGGGCTTTCAGGACCATTATGCCTATATACCGAACCGCATTTTAAATAATCATGGTATGCAGGAGGGCTTTTTCCAGGTTGTAAAGAACCGGGATATTTCACTGGTAATAACGGTTGATGGTGGAGTAAGTGCCGTTGAACAAGTTAAGAAACTGAACAGCATGGGCTGTCAGGTGATAATAACAGATCATCATGAAGTGCCGGAGATCCTGCCGGATGCTTTTGCGATTGTGAATTGCAAGCAGCGGGACTGCGCCTTTCCCTTTAAAATGCTGGCAGGAGTGGGAATAACTTATCTGCTGATCAAGAAAATTGCCGAACAGATCAATATGGTAACAGAACCCAGTTATCTTTTCTGGGTGGCTGTGGGCACGATATCAGACAAAGTACCACTGGAAGGATTGAACCGGATACTGGTCAAAGAAGTGATAGAAAACTGGTATGAATTTGAGGACGACACGCTTGACGTATTAAATAAATATTTCTGGTTTCCGGGTGATTTCAGCTCGCGCATGGCAATATTCCGTTACCTGATCAAGCTTCTGGCAAATGGTAGAGAAGCAGCCGGCGATAATGCCGCTTTCCGTCTTTTAACATTACCGAAATCATATAAAAACATGATCGTGAAGTCATTGATCAAGAAGCGCAATGCCGGAGAAAGCGAATTAAACGCTCTCAGGCGTAAAACCGATAAACTGCTGCCGGATGAAAATGAGAGCTGCTTTATCTATTTTGACAAAGATGACGATATTCCGCACCAGTACCTCGGTTTAAGCGCTTCTTCCATCAGCAAGCAATATATGATACCGACAGTTTTTTTGAAGGGTAAGGGTGAGGTTATCGTCTGTGAAGTCCGCTGTACGGAAGGATTCGACTTCATCAAGGCATTTGAAAGTCTGCAGGAGCTTTTAATCCAGTGGGGTGGACATCAGAAAGCAGCAGGATTTACGATGGAAGAAGAGAATCTGGAGAAATTCATTGAGTTGTTCCGGCTTTATGCGGAAAAGCAGCGGGAAACAATACTGGCAAACCGGAAGCTGGTAATTGACTGTGTTCTGGACAAGTCACAGATTTCGGAGCTGATGAGTTTCGTACAGATAGATCTTCCATCCTTTCAGCCATTTGGTGAAGGTAACCCGGAACCGTTATTTCTTATCCGCAATTACCGTCAGTCACGTGACGGTAATAGTCTGGGATTTGCCGACGAATCAGCGCTATTAAGTGATGTGGATTATGATATAGTATTCAATTTTCGCGGTTCTTCATTTTATATCATTGATTACCGGGAAAGCCAGAAGAATAAAAAACAGCCAGGAGAAATATAATGAGGATAATTACAGAGCTTTGCGACATCTGTGGCACCTGCGTATCTGTGTGTCCTGCGGATGCAATAATTGTGGAAGAATTTCAGGTAAGCATAGATAATGCCCGGTGTATTGAATGCGGCAAATGTCGTCAGGTGTGCCCGGCTCGCGCCATTGAAGGGGATGTGAAATGATCAAAGACCGTTATGACGTAGTGATAATCGGGGCAGGACCCGCAGGAAGTGTAGCCGGTAGATTTGCCGCAGAAAAAGGCGCCTCTGTTTTGATAATGGAACGTGACCGGGAAGCCGGCATTCCGGTAAGATGTGCCGAAGGCGTATCTGTAAACGGGATCAAGCCTTTTATTGAGTTTGATAAAAAATGGGTGGCAGCAACTATTGATGCAGCCTGTCTGCATTCACCAGATGGCGAAAAGGCCTTTATGTATAATAATGGTAAAGGTTTAGTTCTGGAGCGTCGGATTTTTGATACGGAATTATGTCACCTGGCTGTAAATGCCGGAGCAGAGCTTTTAATGAAGGCAAATGCTACAGGACTGGAATATACCGGGGGAAAGATAAGCGGAGTACATTTTCGGCATCAGGGAGAAAATAAAACGATAAAATGTTCCCTGGTAATAGGAGCAGACGGCGTGGAATCACGCGTGGGCAGATGGGCCGGAATGAAGACAGCTCTGAATCTGGACGATCTGGATACTTGTGTGCAATATACTGTGAGTGGTTATAAGGGCGAGCAGAATGTCTGCCATTTTTATTTTGGACTGGATGTGTCTCCGGGTGGATATATCTGGATATTTCCTAAAAGCAAAGGTGTGGCCAATATAGGTATTGGTATAAGTGGCCATCTGGCAGAAGTTAAAGGGCCAAAGGAATATCTGGATGAATTTATGGATAAGGAATATCCGGAAGTTCAGACGAATTATATTGTCTATGGTGGTGTTCCCACAGCCTGGGGGTTGGAAAAATATATTGATGATAATATAATGCTGGTAGGAGATGCTGCCCGGCAGGTAAATCCCATGACGGGTGGCGGCATCGTGCAGGCAATGATTGCCGCGCGCCTGGCAGGTCAAGTGGCTGCTGCCGCGGTGGAAAAGGGAGATTTCAGTTACAGTTTTCTGAAGCAATATAAAAAAGATTGGGACGTAAAACTGGGTTCCATCCAGAAAACCATGTATTCTATGAAAGAAAAGTTTATGAGAATGGATGATGGACGGTTTAATAAACTGGTGCAGATCTGCCAGAATATCCCTCGGGAAGAATTCAGTCTTAAGCGTCTTTTCATGGAATCAATGAAGGGCGATCCGAAGCTGATGGCAGAACTGGCGAGAGCATTTGTTGTCAGCAAAATAAATTTAAAGAAGAATTAAACCTTTTGAAAAAAACAGCAGGGAAATCAGGCGGAATTATGGAGAAGATCAATCTCAGCGAGACCCTACGGAAATCAATCCACATCAGTTCCATTGCTATTCCTATGATCTACCGCTATGTGCTGCATTTCAACCGGAAATTAGCAATATCACTGCTGATCCCGCTCACAGTACTCTTTATCCTGGTGGAAACCTTCCGTATCAGGCATAGGACTGTGAAAAAAATATATCAGAACCTTTTTGGCATCATTCTGCGTAAGCACGAGTTAAGTGACTTTACGGGAGCGGTTTACGTTATGGTTTCAGCAATAATCTGTATTGCCCTTTTTCCCCGAAACATTGCCTTTATGGCATTGTCATTTCTGGCAATTGGCGACACAATGGCAGCCGTAGCCGGCTTATCATTTGGCAAACGGCGCTTGCCCGGTTCGCGGAAAAGTATAGAAGGCAGTATCGGATGCTTTGTGAGCACATTCCTGTTTGGTTTTATATATTACATCTTTGATCCTGACCTGGGTATTGCCATGAGCACACTTGCTGTGGGAGCACTGGCAGCTACACTGGCAGAAGGCTGGAAACTGGCATTAGACGATAACCTGAAAATACCCATAATAGCCGGGATCGTGATGTATTTCAGCAATCAGATATTTTATTATTAAGAGGAGAAAAAAGAAGTGAAATTATCTTTTATCATACCTGCCTATAACGAGGAAGAAAGCCTGGAACAGCTTTATAACGAGATCGTGCAATCTCGGGGTGAGCATCAGTATGAGATCCTTTTCATAGAGGACGGCAGCCAGGATAAAACATTTTCAGTGATGCAGCAGCTGGCAGAAAAAGACAGCAACGTGAAAGTGATCAAATTCCGTAAAAACTTTGGAAAAGCCGCTGCTTTGCAGACGGGTTTCAACTATGCTGATGGCGACGTGATCTTTACGATGGATGCCGACCTTCAGGATAATCCGGCAGAGATAACCCGCTTTCTGGAAAAAATCGGGGAAGGTTATGATCTGGTAACCGGCTGGAAAAAGAAAAGGCATGATCCCTTGAATAAAAAAATACCTTCACGCTTCTTTAATTTTATCACTTCGCTCTTCTTTGGCTTGAAACTGCATGATTATAACTGCGGATTTAAGGCTTACCGTAAAGAAGCAGTGGCAGAACTGGATATCTATGGTGAAATGCACCGTTATATTCCGGCACTGGCTCATTCCAAAGGATTTAAAGTGGGCGAGATAGTTGTGGAGCACCGCAGCCGTCAATACGGCAGATCGAAATATGGAATGGAGCGTTATTTCAGGGGATTTCTGGACTTATTGACGGTGAAACTGCTCACGCATTATGCGCGCAGTCCGCTCTACCTCTTTGGTAATATGGGAGCCATAATATCTATGCTGGGAGTATTAATTGCCACCTATTTGACCGTATTGAAACTGTTCTTTCATCAGTCACTTTCCAATCGGCCGTTGCTGTTTCTGGCTGTGCTGCTGATCATGGTGGGTCTGCAGTTCTTTTCCGTTGGCCTGCTGAGTGAACTAATGGTAAATCAAAATAGAAGACTAAACAGAAAGAAACAGATATCAGTAGAAAAACTTATCAATATCAGGGAAGCAGACGATGTCAGATAAATTTGGCAGGTTTCAGCAGAAGATGCAGCAGGCAGGGCTGAGCGCTACAGTTATTACGGCATTTAAATATTATTACGATAAACTGACTGCCGGTGAAAGAGGATTATTAACCCGAGAGATGATAACCAGGCCAGATGAAAACAGGATAATTGATTATAATGAACTGGGTAGCGGAATTACTGCACCTCTGGAAGAACTGGCAGTGATAAAATTGAATGGCGGACTGGGTACGTCAATGGGGCTGGACAGCGCGAAATCACTGCTCACGATCAAAAATGGACAGACTTTTCTGGACATCATCGCCCGGCAGATACTGCATTACAGGCAAGTGGAGAAAAAACAGATACCGCTTCTGTTTATGAACAGTTTTAATACCAGTGAAGATACGCTGGCATTTCTGAGAAAATATCCCGAACTGAAGCTGGCTGGACTACCGCTTGATTTTCTGCAGAATAAATTTCCCAAGGTAGAAGCAGAAAGTCTGCTGCCATATACTGCTGCCGATGATCTTCTTACCTGGAATCCTCCAGGGCACGGTGAAATCTATATGGTTCTGCAACAATCAGGTGTTTTGGATGTGTTGTTAGAAAAGGGATATCGCTATATTTTCATTTCCAATTCAGATAACCTGGGTGCGGTTGTGGATACCCGGATTCTGGACCTGATGGCAAATCAGAAAATACCTTTTATTATGGAAGTCTGTCACCGCACCGAAATGGATAAAAAAGGCGGTCACCTGGCAGGAGACGCAGCAGGAAAATTGCTCCTGCGTGAATCCGCCCAGTGCCCGACAGAGGAAATCAGTCAATTTCAGGACGTAGAGTATTACCGTTATTTCAATACGAACAACCTCTGGGTAGATTTAACTGCCCTGCAGGAAAAACTGCATGTAAATGATAATTTCCTGCAGTTGACACCGATTATGAACCGTAAAACAGTTAATGGGACTGATATCTATCAGCTGGAATCGGCAATGGGGGCAGCAATAAATGTATTTGACGAAGCCAGAGCAGTTGTGGTTAACCGCCAGCGCTTTGTTCCGGTTAAAAAAACTAACGAATTTCTGGCTGTTCTTTCGGATGCTTATGAATTAAACGATTCCTGGAAGCTGCATCTGGCTGAAGGCAGAGATAAAGCACCCCAGATATCCCTTGAGGAAAAATACTACGGCAAGATAAACGACTTTGAAGAAAGATTGAAAGGCGGACTGCCTTCTTTGCGGAATTGTGAAAGTCTGAATCTTACCGGAAATATCTTTTTCGGAGATAACATAATAATTAACGGAAATGTAACCCTGAGCGCTTCCGGGGAAAAATACCTGGAGAATAGAACATTCTCTGATGGCGAATATAAACTCTGAACCTGTGAGGAAATATGAGGAGAACAGGACTTTTATTTTTATTATTATTTATCAACATTACGCTGGTAGCAGAATTAAACCTTAGCATAGCCTTAAAAGACCTGGGTGGAAAATTTGAAGTCAGGCAATCCGGAGTATATGCGGAAGCGTTTGAAATACCCGAAGTGCTTTTACCTCAGGAATATATTGATCATCCGGAACGTATTCTGAATCAGGCAGGCAATAAGAAAAAGATGTATATTCTCAATAAACTGGCCCGGGACAGTTGGAAACATTCCTTTGATAAAAGCCTTGAATATGGGAACCAGGCACTGGAATGCTCTCAGGAAGCACATCTTGATGTTGGTATTGTAATATCGCATCTTACGCTTGCCAAAACGTACCTCATGATGGAGGATTATGACAAGGCAACTGAAGAATATCTTAACGCGGAATCGGTTATACTTCTACTGCGGAATAAAAAGGAACTGCAGGAAATTTATGACGGCTTGACGGAGGTTTGGGAAAAAGCCGGTGAACTGGAAAAAGCCCTGCAATATGCGCAGCAGTCTCTGGAAATCAGGAAAAGCGAAAACGATGCTAAATCATACAGTGATCAACTGGTAAATATTGGAAATGTATATTACCGGTTTGGTAATTATGAGTCAGCACTGGATTATTATTACCAGGCGCTCGATCTGGAAGAACATGCCCAGTTTATTGACAGATTACCACTTTTAAGATATAATCTGGCAATCACTTATTATCATCTGGGAGCTTATTCGGAAGCACTGATTAATATTAATTACCTACTGGAATCGGCAGATAATCAGAAAAACCGCTGGGAACTGGCGGATGGATTAAGCTACCGGGGTTATCTGCATGGCAGAATGGGCAAATTTGAACTGGCACTGGAGGATTATCAAAGAGCCCAGAAGATCTATATTGAGATCAAGGATTTTGCCAGCCAGATAAATACTTCTATCAGCATCGGCAATATATATATGTATGCCGGTGAGACGGCAAAAGCAAAGGAGGTTTTTCTGCAGGCTAAACCTCTGGCAGAAAGATATAATCACAAAACAGGACTGGCAGCCATATATAATAATCTGGGATTAATTTCCCAGATGAGCAAGGATTATGCCGCAACGGTTGACCAGTTAATTTCATCACTGAACCTCGATAAAGAGGAAAATAACCAGATTGGCATCATAACATCACTTTACAACCTGGGAAATATTTATTTTGCTTTGCATAATTTCGATAGCTCGGTCTCCAGCTTTCTGAGCGGACTGGAAATATCTCAGCGTCTGAACGAAAGAATGATCATCAAGGAAATTTATAGCCGGATAGCTGAGTTATATGCAGCTCAGGGCAATTTTGAAACTGCTCTTAATTACCATAAAAAGTATTCCCAGATGAATTATGAACTGAATATTGAAGACTTGCAAACCCGTTATGAAGTTGGTAAAAAAAGATTCGAGATTGAACTGCTCAAAAAGCAGAACACAATCTTGAACTTACAGAAATCACGACTGTGGCTGGGTCTGATATCTTTAGTAATCCTGGTGCTACTCATGATCTGGGTCAATAACTCTAAATCAAAAACCAATAAACTTCTGAAAATAGAGATTGATGAACGAACGCGTACCGGGATGGAACTAAAAAAAATCAAGGATGAGCTGGAACTGCGCGTACAGAATCGTACTGCCGAACTGACAAAACTTAATGAATCACTGTTGCGGGAAATAACCGAAAGACGGCAATATCAGGAGAAACTGGAACTATCACTCGAAGAAAAAGATGTGATGATGAAGGAAATACACCACCGCGTGAAAAATAATATGCAGGTTATATCCAGTCTTTTGCGCATGCAGGCAAATTATATTGAAGATCCCAATGTGGTGGAGGCGTTTAATGATAGCTTCCACCGTGTGAAATCCATGTCATTGATACATGAGAAATTATATCGCTCGGATGATCTGGCGCACATTAATTTTCAGGATTACGTGGAAAGCCTTACCCGGCTTTTATACCATACTTTCACTCCTTCTGCCCGGCTGGAATTTATCATTGATATGAAAGATATTTTCCTTGATATTAATAATGCCATACCTTGCGGGCTTATCATTAATGAATTGATCACGAATTCGCTTAAATATGCCTTTCGTGACAGAACGGAAGGCAAGATCGCGATATCGATGACCCGTGACCTGTTCTCCGGTTTCCGGCTTATCGTAAAAGACGATGGCATCGGACTACCGGATGATTTTGACATTAATAAGACCAAATCTCTGGGTATGCGACTGGTCTATCTGCTTTCCGAAGATCAGCTGGAAGGAAAAGTAACCATCAAAAATGAACAGGGAACTGGCTTCGAAATTGAGTTTCCGGGGATAAGTGAATAATGAAAAAAATTCCGGTTTTAATTGTTGAAGATGACGTAATAATCGCGGAAGGCATCAGAATGACCCTGGAGAAACTCGACTATAAAGTGACGGGCATTATATCCTGGGGTGAAAAAGTCGCTGATGCCATTAAAGAATTCCAGCCGGAAATAGTGCTGATGGATATCCGCCTCCGTGGTGAAATGGACGGGATCCAGGCAGCTACCCTGATCTATGAAAATTTCGACCTGCCCGTTGTGTTTCTTACTTCCTATTCAGACGATAAAACGATTATGAACGCCAAACATGCCTATCCTTACGGTTACCTGGTGAAACCTTTTGAGGAACGCGAACTTTATGCCACTCTCGAAATCGCTATGTTCAAACATAAAACCACCCGGGAACTGGAAAAATATCGAAACCATCTGGAAAAACTTGTTGAAGAAAGAACCCGGGAACTGAATGAGATCAATACGCGCCTGGAAGAACGTATCGAAGAAGAAGTCAGCAAACGGAATAAACAGCAGGAAGTTATTATTCAGCAGTCAAAACTTGCCTCTCTGGGAGAACTGGCTGCCGGTATTGCTCATGAGATCAATCAACCCTTAAATATCATCTCTTTCACGATGGATAACGTATTGGCACATCTTAATTCCAGCCAGCTTAATGGTGAATATCTGAGAAAAAAAACAGAAAAGATATTTAAAAACATTTCCCGCATGAAAAGCACCATTCAACACATTCAAACCTTCTCAAGGGAACAGAAAGAAGGTAATAGAGAGATTTTTGATATTAATAAACCGGTTATTGAAGCAATTAATCTGCTGCAGGAACAGTATCGCAATCTTGGTATTGAAATAAATCTGCAACTGACAGATTATATCCTGCCCGTTTATGGGAATCCCTTCCAGTTGGAACAGGTTCTCCTGAATCTGGTCAGTAATGCCCGGGATGCTCTTTCGGGTGGAGGTAATATCCGCATTATTAGCCACAAAACAAATGATAGTGCCGTTATTCAGGTTATTGATAACGGTCATGGTATCAGTGAAGAGATCATTGACCAGGTTATTCAGCCTTTTTTTACTACCAAGCAGCCCGGTGAAGGTACCGGACTGGGGCTTTCCATATCTTATGGCATAATTCGCGATATGGAAGGAAACCTGGAGCTGAAAAATAATGAAAAAGACGGCGTAACTGCAATTATTACTCTACCTTTATATGAGGAGCAAAAATAATGCCGGAAAAGGACAATCTTAGCATCCTGATCCTGGATGACGAACCCAGCTTCAACGAAGAACTGGTGGAATTTATCGACAGCCTCGGCTATAAAGTAAGAGCCGAAGAAAAACCACATTCTGCCTTGGAATACCTTAAAGAAAATGTAATTGATATTCTGATCCTGGATATCAAACTGCCACAGATGAGCGGTATTGAAGTCCTGAAAATAGTCCATAATGAATTTCCAGACCTGGAAGTGATCATGGTCACCGGACACGGGGATATGGAAACGGTTATTGAAGCGCTGAGACTCGGTGCCATAGATTTTCTTAAGAAACCTTTCCGGCATCTTGATATCAAACTCGCAATCGAAAGAACCCGAAAATACCTCTACCTGAGCCGAAAACTCAAACGTGTGGAAAATCAGTCTTCCCTGCTTTCACGGGAATTGCAGAAAAGAGTTGAATATGACCTTATTGGCCATAGTGCGTCTCTGCGTCAGGTTTATGAACTGGCAATGACTTCAGCCCAATTCGGCAATTCCAATGTTCTGGTAACAGGCGAAAGCGGCTCTGGAAAAGAAATAATCGCCCGGCTTATTCATTATGCCAGTCCCCGCAAAGATAATAATTTCTGCCCGGTCAATTGCAGTGCAATTCCTGATTCACTACTGGAAAGTGAATTCTTCGGTCACAAGAAAGGCTCTTTTACGGGAGCAATAAGTGACCGCAAAGGTTATTTCGAACTGGCAGACCAGGGTACGATTTTCCTCGATGAAATTGGTGATATGCCTATTGAACTGCAGGCAAAACTGCTGCGGGCCATTGAAAGCAAGAAAATTAAGAAAATAGGGGATCAGAAGGAATACCGTTATGATTTTCGGATAATATCCGCCACGAACCGTAATGTGAATGACCTGGTGAAAAGTAACAGTTTCCGTCTTGACCTGCTGCACCGGCTGAACACGATTGAAATATTTATCCCGCCTCTGCGCCAGAGAATTGAAGATATTAAACCCCTGGTGGAATATTTCACTACCAGTCTTGCCGGGCAAATGAACCTTCCCAGACCGGAATTCTCGGAAGCAGCCCTTAATAAGCTGAAAAAATACTCTTTCCCGGGTAATGTCCGCGAATTGAAAAACCTCATTGAACGTGCCTTTATCTTGAATAAAGGCAAAGAGCTGCGACCGGAGCACTTTTTGCTAAGCACGACAGATGAACTGGTTGATAGTGCCGAATTAGCTGATATGGGTAATCTTAACCTGGATGAGCACGAAAAGAAACTGATAATGCTTGCCCTGGAAAAAAACCTGTATAATCAGCAGAAAACCGCCGATGATCTCGGCATTTCCCGTCATTCCCTCAGCCGTAGACTAAAAAAATTCGAGCTGGTCCCAGAAAACCAGTAAGTGGATGTTCACCAGTGCGCAGCATGGGGAATGAACACGACTCTGTGAACAGTGAACGGTGATGTGTAAATCCAACTGCACACATCCCGATATGCATCGGGACTACTCTTCATCAAATCCTAACCTGGACAAGCCAGAACCAAAAAGGAAGATTACAAACCGCGGATTTTACAGATAGCACGGATAAAAGATAAGAGGATAAGAAAAGAGAAGATTTATTTAGATAATTACCGAGACATTCCGGAAAAATAACCGGTAAATGGCAAATGTCAGCGGAGCTGCCAAAAATTGTATGAATATTAGTAGTAAGCGCCTACTGCACAAAGTGGGTTTAATTATCAATTTTACATTACGAAGCTCAGTGGGTGAGTGTTTTTTAAAGAAAATGAGAAGATGAGAAACTGGGAAAATGAGACGGAAGGCAGGAGAATTGAGGGAGAGACTGATTGACTACATGAAGACTAGACGACATGAAAACCGGACTGATGGACTGCGGGAAAATGGGATGATGAGAAACTGGGAAAATGAAATCAGAGATACTAATCCTTTCGAGTCATCAGTTTTATCAGCCTTTGGCTGACACAAATCACGAGTCACAATTTATACTTTTAGTGGCTTTGTATGAGCAGATCCATCACAAATTTTTTAGAATTAATGCCATCTTTCCTCTCCGGATGTTTTATTTGAAATCCGTTAGTTATTTGACATACTGCTATCAGAAATAGGAAATATTATCAAGACACAAAATCCCATTCTATGTTGCATTGCTGCATAGAAATTTCCTTTATTTGTAAATCCCTATCATAAGGCACTCTACATATCTTTGATTTTTTTATGTGGCAAAAAAAGTAATCTGATTTACGAATATAAGGGATCCCCAAAATTTATTAATTCAATATTTACTTAACTCAAGTTTCGCAGGAAATAAAAGCGGCTAAAAATCGGCTATCTTTGCAAAAGCACCAGGTAATAAAATCTACTTCATCATTTATAAATAAAGTTATTACGTGTCATTTTACCAAAATGGATAATCATGCTGAATAAGCATTATTTTTAGAAGTCAAATTTGGCTATTTATTACATTCATCAAAAAAGTAGAATGCTTTTTTCTCGAATTCAGGAATTGAAAACATTTTTTCCAAAAATAACTCTTCGTCCATTTCAAATAATTCTATTATTATGAGTTAGTAATAAATCAGACCAGGGATGGTCTGAAAACGTTCTCAGGGCATCCCTGCCCTGATTGAATAAAGGGGGAATTAATGATTTCAATACTGATTCCATAAATTATCATAGGAAAGTAAAAAGTAGGGGTATATATTTTTAAAAAACGC
>JAIPGO010000069.1 GCA_021736135.1 Candidatus Cloacimonadota bacterium | reverse complement strand
TTTTGTTGTAATTATTATTAATGTATGAAGTTATGACATTACCTTTTCCTTACCTTTCATTACTTTTTTATTTATAATAGCCAGGAAGTTCAGATATAAGGAGCATAAAGCATTTTCTTGTTGAATTTTTAATGCATTTAGGAAAATTATAAACCGGTTTTCCGGAGGGATTATTCTGGTCGGCTTCAAAGTCTGTGCCGTAATGTGCGATGTAATTTGATTTTTTCAGGAGGTTTTTGAAATAAGCATCACGTCATAAATATCTGTAACTTTTAACTTGTTATTTTAAATTCTATCTGCGTTGTTCATCGCTTTAATATCAAAGGATATTGAAGCTCTTCTCGCCTTGATATAATTCAAAATTACTGCGTTAAATTGTCACACATATTTATGACGCAATGCTTTGGATGAGGTTATGAAGGGGAAATATTCATCTTTGTAAGCTTTGGGAATGAGGGGGGGGAGGGGGGCGAAATTGCGAAAGTGAGAAAATGTGAAAATGAGAGGGGGAGGCCGGCTTTGCCGGATTAAAGATTAAAGATTAAAGATGAAAGATTAAAGATGTAATCAATTGATAATTGAGAATGCTGCTTCGCAGTCGTGAGTCGAGTTTCGGGTTTCGAGTTCCGAGTTTCGAGTCCCCCCCCAAAAAAAATTACCCAAAATGAAAGAACATTCATTAATATATTAAAATCAACAAACTGCCCATTACATCTGAATCTATGCACTACAAAGCTTTTGAATGACAAGATGTAAATCAGGAGTAAACAGAAATTTTTAAGCAACTACAAAAATAATACTTGACGGAGAATTTTATTGTCATTTTTATCGCCACCGTATGATATTTAATTGGCTTATGGGATAAATGATCTGGCAATAACATTGATATAATATATATTGGATAACTGAAAAATATGAATTAGACAAAATTGATTATGTCAGATTATTGAATAGATAAAATTAGGTCATTGAGTTTGACCAAAATACAAAAACAGGGGGTAGTATGAAAACAAGACATCTTGTATTTTTCATTTTCTGCTTATTAGTAATCAGTTGCAGTACAACATCTATGTTAATGACAGTAACAAGACCTGCAGAAGTAAATTTAAAAGGTTATGAAAAAATTGCTATTGGTGATATCATTAATGCCGATGGCACAAAAGGAAGCCATGCGAGGGATATTGAAGATGAATTTACTACAGCGCTTTTAAATTCTAATATCTTTGAAGTTCTAGATCGGCAACATTTAGATTCGGTAATGTCTGAACATGAATTGAGTCTAACAGGAATAATTGACGAAACAACTTCTGCTGAATTAGGAAAAATTATTGGTGCTGGAGTTTTAGTCTTTGGGAGAGTGCAAGGTGATAAATATGATGAAGAAACTTCGAAAGCAGATCCTACGACGTATAAAGATGGTTCCGTCCATCAAACTCATTACCGTAAAGGCACATATAATCTGAGTGTTAATATCAAACTTATCGATATTGTAACGTCTAGAATATTAGCTTCAAAAACTCTTAGTGAAGCTTATGTGTCTACAAAAAGTGCCGATAATAAATGGCCAGAAAGCATTGATGTTGATCGTCTTTATTCTCTTTGCATAAAAAGTGTTTCTGGGCAATTTATGAGATTAGTTGCTCCTTATGATGTTGAGGTTAAATGTTCTTTCCAGACAGATAAATTGCTACCCGAAGTTGATGCAGCGATTACGCAATTAAAAATCGGGGAATGGGAAGAAGGATTGAGATTATTTCAACAAGCTGCAGATAAAAAGGATTTAGAACCGAAGATTAGTGCAAAAGCCTATTATAATCTGGGGCTTGCTCAGACGTATAATGGAATGTATGATGAATCACTTCAAAACTTGAAAAAAGCCTTTTCCTTGATGCCTAAAAGTAAATTTTATATGGAAGCTATAAATACATGCAAAGCTGAAAAGGAAAAAGCAGATAAATTGAAAGAACAACTTGAATAAGCTTGTTTACCTCTTCTCCAGGTCCTGAGGGACCTGGAGATTTTTTATAGTAAATAATATGAAAATAGTATTGTTTATCATCATTTTAGTCATCAGTATTTTTATTTATCCAAATCCCCCGACTTGGGTAAATAATTATTTTTATGATACTGACTATTACATAGGTATTGGTCATTGTTCAAAACATAACGAAAACTATTTATCCATTGCGAGGACTGTCGCAATTGACGAAATAGCTTCCCAACTTGAAATTAGTATTACAGGGCAGGTTTTTCAAGAAGCTACTCAGGAAAATCAACAACTTCAGGAAGTATTTAAAAAACAAGTTACTATTTCCTTAAAATCGAAAATTTATGACCTTGAGCTAGTTGAAAAATATGAGGAAAAAGATAATTATTGGGTTTACTATCGTTTATCTAAAGCTAAATATATAGAGCAAAAAAATAAAGACATCTCTAATAATATAAACATAGCGTTTAATTATTATAAAATTGCAAAAGAATCTGAGCGTAATAATATGTTAGTTAATGCTATGAAATCTTATTTCCAAGCACTAATTCCTTTGATATGTTATGTGAATGAACCACTAGAAGTTTATATTGATGGAAATATGGTTAATCTTTTTAATGAGATTTTTTTTGCCATAATGAATCTCAGAAAAAACTTACTTATTTCAATAAATCCGCAGCAAATTAATGTAAAAGTTTATCAAGATGTTAAGGAAAATATAAATATTGATGTAAAATATTTTAACAAAAATATTTATGACATCCCTATATCTGCCTGGTTTGTAAAAGGTAATGGTGATTTATTTATACTAAAGGATAATGAGTTAGGACGAACCGCATTAATATTAAATCGAGTAACATCCACCGATGTTCCTCAGATTATTCGTATTGAAATAGATTTGTTAAATGCTCTTTTAGATGGTAATGAGGAGCCAGTGGTAAAAGATATTCTAGAAACTTTTAAGAATCCTTATCAGGATTTACTCATTTACCCTGTTAATATAATACTATATATGGACTTACCTTTAGTACAATTAAGAGAAAGTAATATGATTGAAAAACTGACTAATGCAGGCTTTTCTATTACCGACGATATAAACCAGGCAGATTATCTCATAAATATTGAATCAATTACAAAAAAAGGGAATAATTTTAAAAACTTTTATTTTGCTTATTCCAATACAACTATTAATATTATTGGACAAAAGAATGAGATCAATAATTCAATTGTCCTCTCAGAGATAAAAGGTTCAGCAGGTGACTATACATCAGCTATTCAAAAATCGCAAAATTTAGCTATGGAAAAAGTTGCTGATAATCTTATTGATTATTTCAAGAATAAATAGTGTAATGAAATTTTTTTTGAAAAAGTATCAAATATTAGTGTAAAATTTGCTAAAAAAACGCTAATAGTAATCTTTTTAAAAATAATCATAAATGATTTCATAAAAAATGTTTGTGATAAATAAAACACAGAACGTGACAATGTTGATAGTAGATCAAAGGATTAATGAAATCTTGAAGATTTCAGACAGGACATATTCCAACAAATTAGGTAAAGTTGCCTATGAAGGAGATTCTGCTTTTCTAATAGGTAATAAAGCGAAGTTGAAGGAGTTGTTTTTATGAATGGTTGCTTCTGCAACAGTGAGAAGTGAGACGTGAGTAGTGAGTCGACTGACAAATAAGGAGTTAGCAACAGATAGTTCATGCTGGTTAGTAGTTAGTGGTTAATCGTGAAATTCAGTGTGACTCGAAACATCCGAACTCATGACAAGAGGGAATGACAAATCGAAAAGGGGAAAGGGAGAAGAAGGGATTCAAAGACTGAATGTCCGATAAACTGACGATTAAAGACTATTGATTTTGCTTGCCATTCTTCTCGCCAAAGAAGAACTATTGAGTGAATTCGAAAATGATAAATTTTGAGTTTTGAATTTTGAATGAAGGCTGTTGCACAGCCGTGATTCGTAACTCGTAATTCGTAAATAGGCAAAAGAGATAGCAATCTAAAAAAACAATTGCTAGATGTTATTAATGATTTTTCTTGCCAATTTTGCTGATAGTTCGAGTTGTACTATAGATGAAAAATGATAAAGTGCAAAATAAAACCAATATGAAGATAAGCCTACGGTTTTAGTTCCTTATCTATTAAGGGAATGGAAGCTATTTGGGCTTGGACTTTTTGCCTTGCTGTCGGTCAGAGCGACAAAAAGCAAGTATTTTCTAATATATTAAAATGTTATTGACTATTTAATGCTTTTCACTTAAATTTACACAGTGTACATGTAAAGGAGTATTCATGAGGTTAAAATTTAGTAATATTGGTATAATTAAAGAAGCGGATATCTTGATTGATGGCTTAACTGTAATTGCTGGAGTTAATGATACAGGTAAAAGTACTATTGGGAAACTTCTCTATTTTCTAATAAAGATCGTAAACAATTATAAAGAGCAATTCAGAAATAATCAAGCTAATAGATTGTTTAGTCTAATAGATGATATTAAAGATAAAGGAGAAGAAAATATTTATCATGAATCAATAAAAAGGGATAATAAAACATTGTCTGATCAGTCTAAGTTGTTAAATGAAAGAAATAAGTTAAGATTTCTATTAAGAAAATTTGAACAAGAAGTGAGAAATAAAGTTGTTGATATCATTGAAAATAGCGATGACATAGAGAAGGATGTATTGAAAGTTATCGACGAGTTTATAGAGAATATTGATATTGATTTAGGAGAAATTACATACAATAAGATTAAGGAGGAAATCGGAATAATAACGAAATTGAATGAAAATAGTGAAAGTGTTAAAAAGGCTGCTATTGATATAATGATTCAGAATGAATTCGATAGACAAATAACCAGTTCATTATGCAAGAAAAAAACAGAAATAGTATTAGATGATAATAATATGAATATAGCTCGAATGATTTTAAATTGTAATGAGATAGAGGAAATATCTAATATGGTATCATCCACATACAGTGATATTACTTATATAGATATACCTTTTTCTTTTGGAGATGATAATATTAATAGACGTTTTCTTTTAAGAAAGGGTAAATATTTAATAAATCATATAAAAGACCTTCAGTGGAAACTATATGTTAAGTACTTAAATAGTGATGATGAAAATGATATCATCGATGAAATCGAAAAAAGAGAAATGATAGATAAATTTAAAATATTTATTAAGCAAGTTATTGGTGGTGATTTTGGTTTTAAGGAAGAAGAAAGGAATTTTATTTTCAGAAAGAATGGAGATGAATTCAGAATCAAAAACATTGCGGAAGGAATTAAAGCCTTTGCAATAATTAAAATACTTCTTGAATCAAGGTTTATACAAAAGAATTCAATATTAATTATTGATGAACCGGAAGTACATCTTCATCCTCAATGGCAGATAAATTATGCTGAGTTACTGGTAAGAATGGTTAAGGAATTAAAGATAAAAGTCTTAATTAATTCTCACAGTACATATATGATAGAAGCATTTAAGATTTATTCTGATCATTACGGTATTTCAGAAACTACAAATTTCTACTTGATGAAGAAAAGAAATAAATACTCAGAGTCAAAACTTGTAAATGATCAGTTAAATACTATTTATGAAGAGTTATCTAAGCCATATTCAAAATTAGATGAAGTATTATTAAATGATTTCGATAAATGATATTCATGATTACTTCTCGTGCAATCATAAAAATGAAAGAAAAACACTAAGAGATACTTCCAGAAGTAATGGAGATTACCTTACAGAAAGAACACAATACGCATATCATTTTGATAGCATTGTAGATGGATCCTATTCAAGTTGCGATGCATTATTTATTAGTCCCGATCAGAATTGTATTTATTTGATAGAATTTAAAAATCAACCCTGTATTAAGGCTGATAAAAATCCACCAAAAGATATCAATAACAATTTAAAACTAAAAGCAACTGATAGCTTAATATTTCTTTATAATAAATTTAAGCAAGAGAAACTTCTAAATAGCCGCAGCGAAATGCTTAAATTGAAAAAGAAAATGATAATAGTTTATTCAGAAGAAAAAACTAATTACCAAATCGATATAACACAAAGATCAAGAGTATTTGCAAAAGTAGGATACATATTTCAAGTTGAAAACTACGCTGATTATTTATATGATGATATCGTTGTTATTCCTAATACTAAATTTGAAGACTATGAATTGAAATAATACTTATATTTCATATAATTTTCATTATCTGGACAGACTCTATCCATTAGTAATTCATAATTCAGATTGATTTTCTTGCCAGTTTAGCGATGAAAATGTGAGGATATGAAGATGATAAGATGGGACTAATCGACTGAATGATATATAGAAAACGGACTGCAGGACAACTTGACTACAGGATTGCTGGTCAAATAAATTGACTAACTGGAGAACGGATTGAACCAGAGAAAAGATGAAAACGTACATTGAAATAGAATTTTCTTTACACTTTTTTTTAAACAAATAAGTGATACTTCTATGTCAGAAAAAAATGCAAAGAATATAGATAAAAAACCCAATTTCAAGATCAGCTTGAAATTGTTGATTCCATACTTGCTACGCGAATGGAAGCTGTTTGGGTTGGGGCTTTTTGCTATGCTGCTGGTTAGTGTGGCGAAGCTGATCGATCCGCTGATATTGGCGCATGTGATTGACGTTAGTGTGCCGCAGGCGGATACGGCGGATATGCTGCAATATGCTTTTCTTTTTGTGGGTGTTGTATTACTTTCGGGGTTTTTGACCTGGGGACAGATCGTGGTGCTTTCACGGTTGGGCTTAAGGATCATTACGGAACTTAAGGCTAAGGTTTTTCAGCATCTGATGAAGGTGCCGGTTTCTTTTTTTGATCAGCGTCCGGTGGGTGATCTGATTGCGCGGGTGGAGAATGATTCGGAGCGGATACGGGTGCTTTTTTCCGATCTTTCGGTAAGGCTTATTGGGAATATTCTGTTTTTTGTGGGGATCGTTATCGTGCTGAGCCAGCGCAGCGCTTATATGGCGTGGGGATTTTTAATTCCGATAATAGTTCTTTCCATTGCGTTCGGGATTTTTTACCGCGTAGTTGTGCGGTTCTATCGGCGTGTACGTGAAAAATATTCGGAAGTAACTTCTAATTTGACGGAATATATTCAGGGCATGCCGGTAGTGCAGGTTTTTGACCGGCAGCAGAAGATCGTGGAACATATTGACGTTGCCAGCGGGGAAAAGCAGAAACTGGAAACTATGGTCGGTTTTCTGGAATACGGGGTGCAAGGCTTTTTTCTGTTCGTGGTTAATACGGCGCTGCTGGGCGTGGTGATATTGCTGCTTTCGCCTAAGATCATTGACGGCACTTTTACCATCGGGACTTTGATCATTTTTACTCAGTATATTATGCGCATCACCTGGCCTTTGATGCAGCTTCTGGAAAATTTTATGCAGATGCAACGGTCTTTCGTGAGTATGACGCGCATCCAGGAGCTTTTGGATCTGGAGGTGGAAGAGCATCATGGACGGGATAATGCCATTGCTTCCTTTGAGCATAAAATCGAATTCAAGAACGTGTGGTTTGCTTATGAGGCGGAGAAATGGGTTTTGCGGGACGTGTCCTTTGAGCTTAATAAGGGCGCGCAACTGGCATTTGTGGGTCCCAGCGGTTCGGGGAAAACGACGACTATTAACTTGATCTGCGGATTTTATGCGGTGCAGAAAGGTGAGATCCTGATTGACGGCGTTAATATTAATGCCGTGGATATGACGAAATGGCGGCGGAAGATCGGTTTGATCCTGCAGGATATTTATCTTTTTCCGGGTAATGTGCTGGAAAACGTCCGTATTTATAATGATGAAATAAGTGAACAGGAGGTGAAAGCGGCACTGGATGCCGTGGAAGCGCACAAATTTACATCTGCTGAACAGATGAATAAGGAGCTTTCCGAGCGCGGGAAGAATATTTCGCAGGGTGAACGGCAGTTATTGAGTTTTGCCCGGGCTGTGGTTTATAACCCGGAACTGGTGATCATGGATGAAGCGACGTCATCGATTGATACGGTGACGGAGGCGAAGATTCAGCATTCGATGGATAAGCTGCTGAGCGGGAAAACGGCATTGATCGTGGCGCACCGGCTGAGTTCGGTTTTGAAAGCGGACTGTATTCATTATATGGAAGAGGGGAGGATTGTCGCTTCCGGAACTCATTCTGAGCTGCTTTCTAAGAGTGAAGCGTATAGGCATTTGGTGGAGCTACAGTTGCTGGGGAGCAGCGGTGAGACTGCAAATGTAAAATGTAAAAAGTAAAATGTAAAATGAAGAGAAGAGTGAACAGAAGACGAGGGAATGAGGGAGCGACTATGCGACGGAGCGAAAATGCGAAGAAATATTAAGAGAAGATTTTTCACCACAGAGGCACAGAGGGCACAGAGGGACTTTGTCAATGGACGATGGACGATGGATGATGGAAAATGAAGAGTAAAGTGAACGGTGAACAGTGAACGGTGAACGGAGGGAATAGTAATTGAAAATTGAAAATGGAAAATTGAAAATTAGTCCTTCACTGCGTTCAGGCGTGAATGGTGATCGGTAATCGGTAATCGGTGAAATGCGAAGAAAAATGAAGAAAAGAATTCTTAGCCACAGAGGGGAAAGTAATTGAAAATTGAAAATGGAAAATTGAAAATTAGTCCTTCACTGCGTTCAGGCGTGAATCGTGAGTAGTGAATGGAAAAGATAAAGAGAAGATTTTTCACCACAGAGTACACAGAGAACACAGAGAGAAGAGGGTCTTTTATTTTTTACTTTCTACATAATTTTACATTTTACATTTTCAATTTTAAATTGCTATTAGTCACACCCTCTCATTTTCACATCTTCTCATCTTCGTTTTTCGAGTCTCGGATTTCGATTCACGACTCACGACTCACGACTCACGATTAACGGTGACGTAAGGAACACATGAGACGCTATCTAAATTGGATATTGAAAGAGTGGAAGCAGCAGAAGAGCTTTATCTTCATTATGGTGCTGCTGACCATGGTGAGCGCTATGGTGAGTATTGCATACCCTTACATGTTCAAGATCATTATTGATAAACTGAAAGAGCTTACTGATAATGCGGATAGATATGCGGAGCCGATGAAGGAGATTTACCGGATATTGTGGCTGCTGCTGGCGATCGGGGTCGGGCAGTTGATTGCGGGAATTTATCCGGCGATACGCGCCATGGTGAATTACCGGTTCGAGTTTGCCCTGCGGACGCGGTATTTCCGCTATATTTCGGAAAAGGACTGTCTCTTTTTCAATAAATTCCGGACGGGTGACCTGGTGACGCGGCTGACGAATGATATTTCTGATTTTCCCAAGATCGGCTGGTTTTTATGTTCGGGTATTTTCCGCGCTTTCAATTCTTTTGTGAGCATCGTTTTCATGCTTTTTGCCATGTTCAAACTGAACAGCCTTTTGACCTGGTATTCGCTGGTCCCGATTCCGGTGATGCTGCTGGTGTTTTATTTTGTTAATAAGACTCTGGGTGAACGCTACCAGCGCAATCAGCAGGCGATCAGCAGGATCAATGATCAACTGGAACTGAGTTTTTCGGCGATCCGCATCATTAAGGCATTTGCCTGTGAGGATAAATATAACCGCTTTTTTGATCAGGCGCTGGAACAGCGGCGGCAAACGGAGATAAAGCTTATTCAGCTTAATGCCACCATGATGCTGATCTGGGAATATATATCCTATTTTGCGCAGATAAGCATCATTGTTTTTGGCGGCATGATGGCAGTGAAAGGCACGATCAGCATTGGAACCTTTATGGCGTTTTATTCTTATCTGGGTATGATGATCTATCCGCTTTTAGATCTGCCGCAGTTATTTGTGGCAGGCAGGCAGGCATTTGTGAATATAGACCGGCTGGAAGAGATCAAGGATTTTCCCACGACTTTGAACAGGTTTCAGGGTCAGGAAAAGATCGAGGGCAAGTTGCGCGAGATCAGGCTGGAAAACCTGAGTTACGGATATCAGGAAAAACTGCTTTTTGATAAGATCAATCTGAAACTCGATACCACGAAACGCACTCTGCTGCTGGGTGCAGTAGGCAGCGGCAAATCGACGCTGATCGAACTGGTGACGGGTATGCTGCCTGCCGATAGCGGGAAAGTGCTGGTTAATGACAAATTATTGGAAGATATAGAGCGTCATTCGTTCCTGGAAAAACTGGGTTACGTACCGCAGGAAGCGCTGCTTTTCAGTGGTTCGATTGCCGGTAATATCCGTTTTGCGGCGGAAAATGCCAGTGAAACCGCATACACCAAATCCCTGGAAACAGCGCAGATCTTTTCGGAAATCTCCGCCATGGCAGATAAAGATGCCACTGATCTGCAGCAGCGGGGCAGTAACGTGAGCGGCGGACAGAAACAGCGGTTGACGATTGCCAGAGCCTTGATACGGCAGCCGGATTACCTGATACTGGATGATATCACGGCGTCGCTGGATGCGCAGAATGAGAAAAAGCTCTGGGAAGCCATGAAAGTGCATTATCCTCAAACGGGTGCTTTAGTGGTTTCGCATCGTATTTCCACGATACAGTATGCGGAAGAGATAATTTTCATTAAAGGTGACGGGACTGTTTTGCAGGGAAGACATGGGGAGTTGCTGAAAGATGAGGAGTATGGGCGGTTTGTGGCGGAGGTTGAGCGAGGGGGCGACTAAGCGAGGGAGCGAAGGCACGAAGGCACGAAGACACGAGGGAGCGAAGGGGAGAAGGGGTGAAGGGGTGCAACTTCGAATGTAAAATGTAAAAAGTAAAATGTAAAATGAAGAGTAAAGTGAACAGTGAACAGTGAATGGACGGGAAAATGCAAAGAGAATATCTTTCACCACAGAGGCACAGAGGGCACAGAGGGACTTTGTCAATGGACGATGGACAATGGATGATGAAAAATTAAGAGTAAAGTGATTAGTGAACAGTGAACAGTGAAAATATGAAGAGAAGAAAGATAGTATAATGGATAATGGACGATGGATGATGGATAACGAAAAATTCCTTTACTGCGTTCAGGCGTGAATCGTGAATCGAAATTCAGTTGATCAGTCAGGTAGTCTTTCAGTCCTGAAGTCGTTTCTTTATCCCGGATTGCGAGGTATAGTCCGTCACCATTGCGGAGGTCAAAACCATTCGCAAGGTAACTTGGCTGCATTTTCGGGTCTCGAGTCTCGGGTTCCGAGTTTCGAGTCTCGGATTTCGAGTTCCGAGTCTCGAGTTTCGAGTCTCGAATCACGTTAAAGGAGTAATTTATGCTTTTGATTTATAATACTATAGTTGATGCGGGTGTCAGATCACATTTTGATGAAATTGCCGGTTCTCGGCTGTTTCCGGGAACTGACTTGGATATTGTGCATTTAGGGGAAAAATTTCCTGATTGCGGGAAATATTCGCATCTGCTGCTGACGGGATCGGAATTATCTGCCAGTCAGGGTTCGGAATGGGATAACAGCATTTTTGAACTGATCGAAAAGTTTTACAGTAATAACAAAGCTATTTACGGGATATGTCATGGACATCAGATGCTGGCGCGTTTTCTGGCAGGAGACAAGTGCTGCCGTCGCGCTAAAGCTCCGGAATATGGTTATAAGACCATGCAGATAGCGGAGGATGAGCTTTTTGCCGGGATCGATGTGCCCATATTTCTGGAATCACGCTATGATGAAGTTTTTGATCTTCCGCATGATTTCAGGATCATTGCAAGTAATGAAACTGAGGCGGTGCAGGCTTTCCGCTATAAGGAACTACCCGTCTGGGGGACGCAGTTCCATCCGGAATTTATTCGCGAAGACGGCGACCCGATGCTGGAAAATCACCTGTCCACGCGGCCGCAGGAAAGAAAGTTTTATCGCGATGACTGGGTCGGTAAGACTTTTGAACCGCAGAGTTTGAGGATTTTTGGGAATTTTTTTTAGCGTGACTCGAAACTCGGAACTCGAAACTCGGAACTCGGAACTCGGAACTCGGAACTCGGAACTCGAAACTCGAAACTCGGAACTCGGAACTCGGAACTCGGAACTCGGAACTCGGAACTTGGAACTCGGAACTTGGAACTCGGAACTCGGAACGAAGAAAAATACTTTCAACCGCGGATTACGCTGATTAAACGGATTACTTCAGGACTTATCGACTGAGCGAAAACACGAAGACACGATTTTCGAATCACGAATCACGAATCACGCTGAACAAAGTGAAGTCTCATTTTCCCATCTTCACATCTTCTCATCTTCGTTTTTCCGTGTTCATTCCCCAAACTCACGGAGTTCGCTTTGGTGAACGTCCGCTTATCTCGGTTCTCGGATATTGATTTAATGAAGAGATAGGACTGATAGGACTTTATATTGAAGAACGAGCTGGGGCTCGGAGTTCCTAAATTTCAATCCAGTCACTGTTCACTGTTCACTATTCACTGATTTCCTTCTTACTCACTTCTCACTAATTAACTTCCCTCTTGACAAATTAAATGCCGGGAGACTATTTTCGTTCTTTGCGGTTTATGATCGGGGGTTTATGTAATTAGGATGTGATTATTTCATAAGAAGGAGATTTGCGTCTATGGATTCTGGTTATTGTAAATTCCTGATATTTATGATCGATAGGAAAATATTATTAACTCTGCCTTATCATGTTGGGGATAATTAAATTATGGAAAAATCTATCTATCAACTGCCTTTTCGCGTACTGGAGAGATCATTTTTTTATCGGCGTTCACAGCACTGGAATTCTGTGCAATTGCTTAATTTTCAGAATGCCCGGCTGAAAAAAATGATCCGTTATGCCGGATTGCATGTGCCCTATTATCGTAAACTTTTTAGTGAGATCGGTCTGGATACTTTACAATTCAGAGGTGTTGAAGATATGCAGAAAATACCTCTGCTGGATAAGGAAACGGTACGCACCCGGAAGGATGAACTATTATCTGACGAGGCAAATGAACGTAATATGACCTGGGATTCGACGAGTGGTTCGACGGGCACGCCTTTGCATTTTGTGTTAAATGATGCCGTGATGGCAAACAAGATCGCTGCTTTATTGCGCAGTTTTGGCTGGGCAGGTTACATGCTGCACAGCAGAACGCTGATGGTGCAGAGCTATTATTATAAAAATGCGGATTTTCAGAGCAGCAGGTTCTATAACGTGATCCGATATGATTCCAACCGCTTGAGCAAAACTACGGCGTTGAAACTGGTGGCTGAACTGATCCGCAAACCCGTAAAGATCATAATCGGTTTTCCCTTCGATATTGTGATGATTGGCAGGTATGCTGCAGAAGCAGGTAAACAGATACCTTCTCCGCAAGCTATTATCACTTATGGCGAGAAGCTTTCGGCAGAAAGACGGAAACTGCTGATTGAATATTACCACAGTCCGGTTTTCGATTTTCATTCCATGCATGAATGCAGCGCTATGATCTCTCAATGCCCTCAAGGCAATCTGCATTTGATCGAGGATTTTTCGTATATGGAAATTGTAGATGCGAATGGAATGAAAACTGCTACTAAAGGTTTGCTGGCTGGAACTAATTATTATAATTTCCTGATGCCGCTGATACGTTATAATACGCGGGATGCCGTGCAGCCGGCAGATAGAATATGTGATTGCGGCAGACCTTTCCGGGTAGTGGATGAAATTTTCGGTAAGGAATGCGATGCTATCAAAACGCCGGATGGCAGAATTTTAGGTGCCGTGATGTCGCATTCGGTGGATAAGGCAAAAGGTGTAGTCATGTCACAATGTGTACAGGATAAAATTGATCATCTCATTATCCGGATTATTGCTGATAGCAGTTATGATGCTGATTCACAAGTTGCTCTGGAAGCGGGATTACGCAAACGCGTAGGGAATGAGATGAAATTGGATTTCGAGATCGTAAGCAGTCTGGAAAAAACACCTGGCGGTAAGACGCCATTTATTATTTCAAGAATTAAAGACCAGATTTAAAGGAGCTTAAATGAGTCAGGAAATGTTAAATGACCAGTTAAAAGAAGTAATAACCGACCTGAAAAAGAAGAAAAATTATTATATAATCACGCATAACTACGTGGCTACAGATGTGCAGGAGATTTCCGATTATGTGGGTGATTCGTTGCAGATGGCCTTAAATGCCACCAGATGCGGCAAAGATAGAATTCTGGTTTGCAGCATCAGGATCATGGGGGAATCAGCAAAACTGCTGAATCCCGATAAGAAAGTTTTTATGGCGCATCCCACGGCGGATTGTCAGCTGGCAAATCTTAAAAACGTGGAAGAACTCAAAGCCCTGAAACAGCGGCATCCGCAGGCAGAAGTTGTCTGTTATGTAAATGCTTCCGCAGCATTACGTGCGGAAAGTACATTAACCTGCACCTCGGCAAATTGCCTGCAGATAATTGACGCTTTACCTAAGGATGCTGAGATCATCTTCATTCCGGACAGTAATATTGGAAAATGGGTGGAATACAAAACCGGCAGAAAGCTGCTGATGTTCGACAGTTATTGTTACGTACATCATCAGATAAGTCTGGAGGAAGCACTGGCAACAAAAGCCCAATACCCAGAATATAAACTGCTGGTGCATCCGGAATGCGGACTGGAAGTATGCAAGATAGCCGATAAAGTCTGTTCAACCAGCCAGATGATAGCATTTGCGAGTGAAAATGACAACGTGATACTGGGAACGGAGACTGGGCTTTATGAGCAGTTGCACAAGCGCTATCCTGCCAAAAAGCTGGTACCTTTAAGCAGCCGCATGGTTTGCGAAGATATGAAAAAGATAAACCTGGAACGGGTTGCTGCCGCCTTGATGCAGGAAAAATACGAAGTAACGCTGGCAGCGGATATGGCGGAGCGTACTTTACATTCTTTACGCCGGATGTGGGACATTCTGAAGTGAAACAAAGTAAGAAAATCCTGAAGCTGCTGCAGTTGGCAGTCACGATTGTGCTGCTTTCCTATCTGCTCAGCCGCTGGGGTTACTCATTAAATACTTTGCAGGCAGACGTTAAATTTCCTTTCTGGTTATTGCCATGTTTTTTGATCTCTATTGTGGTCACACCATTGCTGGCAGGCTGGCGCTGGCAGACATTTCTGAGCGCTATTCGCATAAAAATACGTTTAGCGGAATTGATCAGGATCAATTTCCTCTCCATTTTCTGGGGAGTGATGCTGCCATCATCAGACGGTTTTGCCTTCATCAGAATGGCACTGGTTGCTCACAGACATCCCGAAAATAAAGAAAAAGCCATTGGTTCCATAATTCTGGAAAAATTCTTCGGGATCTTTATTCTTCTCACTACGGCATTTTGTGCCGGTTTTTTCTTTAAAAATCCGCAAACCGGCAGATTACGGCTCATAACAGGCTTATGCCTGTTTTTTATGCTGGCACTGATAGCTGCTGTGGCAATAATGCCCGTATTCCAGAAACCGGTAATCGGGAAAAGTATATTCAAAAAGGTTTTGCGTTTTATGCAAATTTTGCTGTTATCGTGGCAGCAGGCGCATAAGGGAAAACTGTTTTTAGGATTTCTGCTGATCTTTTCTGTGCAGTTGATGTCTTATTTAACGATATATTGTCTCTTCCGGTTCATGGGTTACGAAATTCCGATTATTTATCATTTAAGCCTGATACCGATAATCCAGATCATTTCACTGCTGCCGGTTACGATCAGCGGTTTCGGACTGCGCGAAGGTGCTTTTGTATTTTTTTATCAGCAACTCGGGATTCCGGCAAATTCGCTGATCACGCTTTCTATGCTTAATTTCTTTATTCAGACCGGTATTCCGGCATTGATCGGAGGATTGCTGAGTCTCATCGTTAATATTCCAATTCCGAAAGCAGAAAAATGAGCATGGATGAGCACATCACTCTCTCGGTAATTGCCCCTGTTTTTAATGGTGAAAAGACGATTGTGGAATTCATCCTCCGCACAGAAAATACCTTACGTTCGCTGCGCCTTTCTTATGAAATGTTACTGGTTGATGATGGCTCCAATGATGATTCGTTGAAGATGATGCAGCGGTTGCAGCAGGAATATCCGGCGCTGGTAATAGTAAAACTGCAGCAGAATTACGGGCAGTCAAATGCCATTGCTGCGGGATTGTCACTGGCAAAAGGAAATTTCATCGTGGTGATGGACAGCGATCTGCAGGACAAACCGGAAGATATTATTCCTTTATATAACAAATTAGAAAAAGCCAATGTGGATATGATCATTGCCACCAGACCTGAGGCAAATGTGGCATTATGGCGTAACTTAGGTTCCATCGCATTTTATCAGCTTTCGAGGATTTTAACGCGGATTAAACATCCGCACAGTGCCGGTGTTTTTCGAATCATGAATGCCGAATGTCTTGTTACGCTTCCGGAAATGTTACAAAAACCGGGAACGATACTCAGCCAGATGCATGCAGCTGGTATTTCCTGGAAAACAATTTCCCTGCCCCGTGATAATCGTGCAGCACAAAAGAGCAACTACACTTTTAGAGATATGATAAAACTTGCCTTGAGCAGGCTATTACCCTTTAATCGTTTACCTTTGCAATGGCTGGGAAAATCTCTCTTTAAATGTTATGTTCCTCAGTTCAAAATTGCCCAAATTTTCCGGGAGCAGGATAATGTATGAAAAAATAGTCATCATTGGAGGAGAAGGTAATGGCAGCGTAATAGCAGATGCCATTACAGACGGTTATAACCGGTGCTGCCATACGGCACAGATATTCGGATTTCTCAATGACAGAATAGCAAAGGGTGATTCCATCGGCAATTATCCGGTTCTGGGAGCTTTGGCTGATCTACCGGAATTTCTGGCAGCCGGTTGTCATTTTATTTACACTATTTATCGCATTGACGGACAGGAAGAGCGGATCAGACTTTTCCGCAGCCTTAATATTCCTCACGATAGATTATTCACCTTCATTCATCCTCTGGCTTATATAGCGCCATCCGTTAAAATCGGGCCAGGTTCGGTGATCATGCCGCAGGTCTCAGTTTCGGCAGATGCCGTAATTGGTGAATGCTGTCTGCTGATGGTGAATTCCACAGTCGGGCATAATACAATTATTTCAGACTACTGCCATCTGGCGGCTCAAAGCTGCCTCAGTTCACATGTGATGCTGGAAGAAGGAGTTCACATCGGTTTAAATGCCACTGTACGTGAAAATCTTGTATTGAAAAAGTATTCCACTCTGGGCATGGGGTCCGTGCTGCTGCATGATCTGGACGAAAAGGAAATCCGGGTTGGAAATCCGGCAAAATATCTTAGACAAGCTTTATGAGCAAAGTGGCCATCATCCAATCAAATTATCTGCCCTGGAAAGGCTATTTTCATATCATTCAGTCGGTAGATCATTTCGTATTTCTGGATTCGGTAAAATATACACGGCGTGACTGGCGCAACCGCAACCGCATTAAAACGCCCACAGGTTGTGTATGGCTAACCGTTCCCGTGCATGCACATAATAAAATCCCGATCAATGCAGCACTTATTGCCGATGACCGCTGGCAGCGTAATCATCCCAAAACCCTGCAGCAATTTTATGGCAAATGCCCCTATTTTCAGAAATATTTTCCGCTGCTGGAAGAACTATACAATCGTAAGTGGACAAAACTTTCTGAGCTGAACCAGACGTTTATCAGGGAAATTTCCCGATTACTGGGGCTCACAACACATTTTTATGAAGACCGGCAGTTCATCACATCCCTGGAAAAAAGTCGGAGACTTTTGGATATTGTAAAAGCACTGGATGCGGATACTTATGTTACGGGGCCTTCTGCCAGCGCTTATCTGCAGGAAGATATTTATGAGCAGGCAGGCATAAAAGTCGAATACTTTCAATATCCCGAATATCCGTCATATGAGCAGCAATGGGGGAATTACATTTCTGATGTTTCCATATTGGATCTGCTTTTTCATCAGGGCACAGACAGCGGAAAATATATCTGGGGTGAAAGGCAATGAGTAAAGGAAAAAAGGACGAGATAAAACCGCAGGAAGATTTCACATTATCCACATTTTATCAGAAACTTGATGACTCCCGGATCGTATTGATCATTATCAGCCTTTTTTTTCTAATTTATTTCCTGCCATATTTCGTTAAAGGTGAAGATTCTTATATCCCTCAGTTTGATAATCTTGATCAGATCAGCTATCTCGGTCATTTTAACGGACATTTTCAGGGACATTTCTTCCCTTCTGATAACATTGAAGAATACTATCTGCCGGGTATGGAACCGGTATTCCGGCTGGCAGTTCTGTCATTTCAAAAGATATTCTGGCTGCTGGGCTTCTTCTGGGGTTACGTGATTAATGAGATATTATTCCGTCTGCTTGCTTTTGCCGGTTTTTATCTATTGCTTAAGCGCTGGCTGACGCCGGAATTGCCACGCCTGTTGCCCGCCTTACTCGCACTTGCTTATGTTTTTATACCCTTCTGGTCACAAGGCGGATTATCGGTAGCCGGTCTGCCCTTGCTTGCCTGGATATTGCTGAACCTGCAGAATAAAGAAAAAATCCTGTTGTCATATCTTTTGTTACTGCTTTATATCACCTATTCCAGCCTGTTTCTCACCGGAATATTCGTCATTGCTATCCTGGGAACGCTCATCTTTTTCCGGCTCCTTTTCAGGAAAAACTGCCTGAGGCTGATTCCTCCGCTTTTAATTATGATCGTGGTTTATACTCTCACCAATTACCCCTATTTCCTGATAAATTTCGTTTATAAGATACCCACCAACCGTGGTGAAATCCAGTTGCTTTCCCTCAATTTCCGGGATGCTTTTCAAAATTCCTTCCTGAAATTCTTCATTACCACGCATGTGCATGCGCATTCCTTTCAGCAATACCTGCTGCTGCCTGCCACGATATTAACGGCAATTGTGCTGGCTAAAAACCGCAATTACAAACTCCGCAACGTTGCCTTATCACTGACGGCATTTCTGCTTGGCAGCGCTATTCTCTTTGCACTCTACCGTTTTAAGCCTATAAACGACTGGTACACGAAACTCGGTTTTGGTTTCGATTATTCCCGCCTTTATTTTCTCAATCCACCCGTCTGGTATATTATTCCTGCTCTGGGTATTGCTTACGGCTATCAGCATTTGAAAAATAAAAAAGTTTACCTGATCATAATTATTCTGCTTCTCCTGGTGCAGATCGGTATTAATTACCGTTATTCGAGTCTGGGTACATGGACAAAGCGTCCCACTTTCCGCCAGGTTATGTCCCATGACCAGTTTGCAGAGATAGAAAAACAGCTCACTTCAAAAGTCCCCGGGTTTAACAAAGCTGAAACCCGCATCGGCTGTGTTGGTTTTCAGCCGGCAGTCGCCAATTTCAACGGATTTAAAACCTTCGGTGCGTATTGCCCTATCTATCCGCTGCACCTCAAAGATGAATTTCTGGAAATCCTCGCTGGTGAGATGGCAAAAAACAGAAAACTGGATATCTATATGCACAAATGGGGATCCCAGCTTTACCTTTTCGATGATGTGATCTTCATAAATATGCTGGACCAGAAATATCTACAGCAACGCGTAAGAACCATTACCTGTGACCTGAATACAGCTAAACTGAAAGAAATGGGAGTAGATTACCTCTTTACGGCTGCCGAATATGATAATGCCCCGGCAAAAGGACTCAAAGAAATCTGCCGGGATACCGATCCTGTGCATTATTACAGGATCTACGTGTATGCGATTGAAAGTGAGAAATCGGGAGACGTGAGAAGTGAAACGAAAGAACGACGAAGCGACTGAGTGCTGGGACCGAGAACCGGAAAGAGTGGACGTTCACCAGAGCGAACGCAGTGAGTTTGGGGAATGAACACGGGGGACTGGAACCGGAGTAATACGAAAATGAGAGGGTGAGAAAATACGAAAATGAGACTTTGCTTCGTTTAGCGTTAGTCGTTAATCGTGAATCGAAAAATCCAGAGCTGGAAGCTTTGGAAACGCCAGTCGTGAGGTCATCTTAAAGCTGATATGCTTTTTGTGGAACTATAATTATATCCTTATCCAACGTTCCCAGACCATCCCTGGTCTGGATATAAATCCAGAGCTGGAAGCTCTGGAAACGCTTGCTGAGAGGTCACTTAAAGCTGATATGCTTTTTGTGGAACTTAAGTATATCCTTATCCAACGTTCCCAGACCATCCCTGGTCTGGATTTCAACGACTCACGACTCACGATTCACGATTAACTATTTCAGCAGAATGAGTTTTCGAGTGATGAATGAGTCACCACTTTGAAGACTAAGATAATAGATACCGCTGCTAAAAGATGTGGCATCCCAGGTCAGGTGATGAGCGCCAGCAGGTTGCGGTTCATTTGCCAGTTCGGTTATCTGCTGCCCTTTGATATTGAAAATCTTGATGCTTACTAAGCCGGCTGATGTTAACTGATAGGTAATATTCGTGAGCGGATTGAAAGGATTGGGGTAATTATGAAGATTGTGAACACTAATGGGGAGTTCATTATGATCCTGAGAAATCTGTTGCTCGGCGATTTCCAGTAACTGGTTGACGGTGACATTATGGAAGATATTTTCGATGTCGCTACTCCAGATGATGACCAGTTCATCAATGACCTGGGCATCACCAAGACCGAAATGAGTGATTAATGAATTGCGGCAGTCAGTTTCGCTTTTCTGGATAACAGTTTCACCATTGATTTCTGCCGTTATGGTTATTGTGCTGCCGATGCCGTTATAATTGGACATAGAGCCGATGAGTTTTATCTGCAGCCAGTTATTGCCAGTGGCATCATTGCGGAAGAATTTGTTATTGCCGCTAAAATAGTTATTAACTGCCAGAAATACGTCGAGGTCGCCATCGCCGTCATAATCGCACCAGGCGGGTTCTTTATTATAATTACCGTCGGCTGCCAATGCGCCTGTAGTGATCTGTTCCAGACTACCGTCGTTATTTTGCAGCAGGAGATTAAATCCGTCATACGCTGTTTGCAGGACGTCCAGATCGCCATCATTATCCCAGTCCGTCATGGAACAACCGCCGCCGGCATTCAAACCGGAGTGGGGAAGACCTGTCTGACGAAGGAAACTGCCATCGCCGTTATTCAGATAGAAATATATATCATACGCACTGGCAGGCAGCATTCCGGGGGCCGTGTAAATATCATAATCCCCGTCATTATCGATATCTCCGCAGCTGGCAATATCAAAACTTTCCAGGTCATTTACCAGCGGATCATCCATAAGAGGTGTAAAAGTGCCGTCCCCGTTATTGAAAAAGAGGGAATTATAGTTGGGACCGGAATTAGCCAGAAACACATCAGGATAACCATTTCCGTCAAAATCAGCCCAGATGCAGTTGCCGGTATTACGGCTTTCGGAAGTTAAGGTACCTGTATAAGTCCGCTCAAAAGTACCGTCCCCATTATTATGATAGAGAAAATTGGGTTCGTCACGGTTGCAGACCCAGAGATCAAGCCAGCCGTCGTGGTCGTAATCAATCCATTGCGAACCGGTGGAGCGACCGTTGTCATTGGCAATGCTGCCTTCCGTAATGCGAATGAATGCACCGCCACCGTAGTTTTTATAGAGAAAATTATCTTCATTGTAATTCGCTACGAAAAGGTCGTTAAATCCGTCATTATCATAATCGGCAGCGCAGCAGCCATAGGAACTGCCGCCGTCGGTGGTAACCGTTCCACCTGTTTCATCGCGTGTGAAGGTGCCGTCACCGTTATTCCAGTAGAGAAAATTATATCTGCCGTTATTGCTGTCATTATTGCAGACGAATAGGTCTTCCCAGCCGTCATTATTAAAATCCGCCCAGCAGCAGCTATAGTTCCAACCGCCGTCATTTACGATGTCGCCGGTGGTGATCTGTGTGAAATCCTGAGCAGCTAGCAGGCTGCCGATAAATATTACTATAAGAATAAAAACTGCTTTCATAAAAAACCTCCGGAAGTTTTAATCCACTGCCTTTTGTGGGATTTGTTATTATTTCTGTCAATGGAATCGTGAGTCGTGAATCGAGTGGGTTGTGGAGTGTGAAGACGATAAGATATTTCTTGACCATAATTTAGTTAATTCTGACAGTAAACTGAGCAAAAACCGGAGGCTGATCAATGAAAATCAAGCTGTTCTTATCTCTAATAATCTTTTCTCTTTTTATAATATTACCGGCTACAGAAGAAGAGGATATCCAGGAAACTCTCCGGATAGCCCGAGAGCTTGCCTATGAGGGTGATGCACAGGCACAATATTATCTGGGAGTCTGCTATGAAGACGGATACGGCGTAACTAAGAATCTTTATGAAGCAACGAGCTGGTATCTAACAGCAGCCAATCAGGGATACATGGAAGCGCAATTCAGTTTGGCAACGCTTTATGATTTTGGGGAAGGAGTTCTTCATAATAACGTGGAAGCAGTGAAATGGTACACTCTGGCAGCACAACAGGGGAAAATGGAAGCCCAGTACAATCTGGCAATTTGTTATGAGGATGGAAATGGAACAGATCAGAGCTTTGAGGAAGCCTTTTACTGGTTCAGCCAGGCAGCAAGGCAGGGAGACTCCGATGCACAGTTCGCAACAGGGGAATATTATGATCTTGGTAGAGGCGTGGTAGAAGATGATGCAGAAGCCTTGAAGTATTTCACACAAGCGGCAGACCAGGGACATGTTCAGGCGCAAAAAGAAGCAGCAGAACGTTATGAAATGGGAATTGGTGTAACTCAGAGCTATGAGAAAGCTGCTGAATATTACCTTTTGGAAGCAGAGCGCGGAGAGGCTTATGCCCAGACAAAAATGGGGATGTTTTATGAGAACGGAGCAGGTGTTACCCAGGATTTTGAGGAAGCTTTCAGATGGTATGATGCTGCGGCAGATCAGAATAATGCCGATGGTCAACTGGGACTGGCTTTCTGTTATTATAACGGAGCAGGAGTTGAGCAGGATCTGGAGCTGGCAGCCAGGTGGTTTGAGCTTTCTGGTGACAAAGGTAATGAGATCGCCCAATATAATGTAGCAGCCTGCTATGCCAATGGTATTGGCGTTGACCAGAATTATGAAACAGCAGTGAAATGGTATAACCGCTCTGCTGAAAAAGGTTATATACCGGCGAAATATAGTATTGGAGTATGTTATGAATATGGTTCCGGCATTGAGCAGAATTATGAGCAGGCGCTTGCCTGGTATTATGAGGCAGCAGTTGAGGATTATGCACCTGCGTGTTATAATCTGGGGCTGTTATATGCCAATGGTCTTGGCGCAGAGCAGAATTACCCGGAAGCAGTGAAATGTTTCACAATGGCAGCAGAACAGGCGCACCCTGATGCGCTTTACAGTCTGGCAAGCTGTTATGCACTCGGCAACGGAGTGGAACAGGACTTTCAGGAAGCCTACAAATATTACCTGTTGACCTGCAATTTTTCCAGCGGAGAATTATATGAAGCGGCAGAATATAACCTGAGCTTAGCAGCAGCGGAACTAACTTCCGCGCAGATTGAACAGGTAACAGAGGAAGTGAATCAAATCTTGAGTGGTGAGTAAAAAGTAAAGCCGCTCCATCGTTCAGCGTGAGTCGTGAATCGAAACTCGAGACTCGGAAAGAGTGGAAGTTCAACAGAGCAAACATCGTCCATTATTGAAGTTCGTTTTGTTTGTTGCTGAATATCTCTTCTGGTTGAGTCAGACGTTCACCAGTGCGCAGCATGGGGAATGAATGACGACTTTTTTTATGCCAATTCTAAAGTAAGTGCCGTGTTCATTCCCCATGCTGCGCACGGATGAACGTCCACTTTCCTGATTCTCTTCTTTCATGCCTTTCGCGGTTATTAAATCGAAAGTGTGAAACTTAGAAGATGTGAAAATGAGAAGTGAAATAGTAATCCAGTTTTCAAGCATTCATTTAGTCGAGTTTTCATAACCTCTGTGGTGGAAAATCTTCTCTTCTTTCGTGATTTTCGTGCCTTTCGTGGTTAAAAAAATTCTTGTATTCATAATTCAAAATTCCTAATTCAAAATTCACCCCCCTCTTCTCCTTCTCTACCACGAAACACACGAATACACACGAATAAATTACAATGCAATAAAACCAAAAAAGTAAAATGACATTCTATTTTTTCTCTAAATAATCAACACTTTTTATTCTTTTATCTTCTTTCTTATTCGTGAAGATTCGTGTTATTCGTGGTAGCAAAAAATCAAAAAAAAACATTTCACTACCACTAATCACACGAATTCACACGAATAAATACCAATACAAAAAATACTAAAAAAGTATAATACCAGTTCTTCTCATTGTAAAAAATCAACTCTTTTTCTTCTTTTCTCTTATTCGTGAAGATTCGTGTTATTCGTGGTAGCAAAAAATCAAAAAAAACATTTCACTACCACTAATAACACGAATGCACACGAATAAATACCAATACAAAAAAATACTAAAAAAGTATAATACCAGTTCTTCTCATTGTAAAAAATCAACTCTTTTTCTTCTCTTCTCTTATTCGTGAAGATTCGTGTTATTCGGTGCGTCACGAGGTGGTGTGCATCCAGTTGGTGAAAGTCCAATCCGGTTAATTTTCTGTTCGACCGGAAGTGAAAAAGATGGCTACTTCCAGTAATGGATTGGTCAAAGCTCTTTGAATCAGTAAGTAAGC
>JAIPGO010000068.1 GCA_021736135.1 Candidatus Cloacimonadota bacterium | reverse complement strand
GCCACGGCATAACATCTGGATGTTATGCCGTGGCGTGTCCGGGCACTCTTATGCCACCTCTGTGCTAACCTGTTGGGGACTTTACTACTTTATTTATAGTTATTTACAAAACCAATTGAATGATCCAATCGCTGATTTGTCAACTGATAATTTCACAAAAATGATGATTTTATATTTTTCCCGTACCTTAATCCTCAGGATTAAGCTTTTTTTGGGGCTGTTTCACAACTCCAGAATTTCTTTAAAACCACTGAAGGCACTGAAAAAAGCCAGATAAATGATATATTCATATTCTATTATAGATAATGTAGTTACATTTTATTCTACGTCTTTATCTTTTTCAGTGAAATTCTGTGCCTTCAGTGGTTGATAAATAGATATTAGGTTGTGAAACAGTCCCCTACTTGAAAATTTTCTGGACAAATTTTATTAATTCCTGCTTATTTGCATGCAGTTGTTATATATAGTGATGTCGGGGTTTTCCTGCCATGATCTGAAAAACTTATTTTTTATATTTACCTATTAAAAAACTTTGGCAGGAGGCTATGTATGCACAAGAAAGAAGGTACTTTCATCACTTATGCTCTGAAACGGTTTGATATTCATGGGAAACTGCAGAACATTGTCTTTCGCAGGAAACGCAATGGAGAAAAACATGCTTATCTTTATGAATATGTTCCCAAATATGAGCCTACGGTATTGAGCAGGCGCACTGACGCAATTGCCAGAATTGCAGCAACAATATCAAATCCGCGTCATGCAGATTATAGTGAGAACATAGTTAAAATCTATTACTACACTCCCTATTTCGTCTATCCCGGAACTTACAATTTTACCTGTAATACATTTTACAATATCCGCAAAGCTGGTGATTATCAGATACAAATAGGCAATATTATCATAAATAGACGGCTTACTCCCCGCACCCGGGAAAGTTTCACATTTGAGGAAGAAGATATTATATCTATAAACTGCTGGATGGACGGGAAATTGTGGAGTGAACGTATGATAGTTGTAATTACAGAGGACTATAATCTTGAGGGTCTTTACCGAGACTGGCTATCTGAACATCTGGGAGATATTTTGGCATCTCCAGAGCCGGGACATAGAAGCCTTAAAAAGTATCACAGGGAAATTATCGGGGTGAGTCACATGAAAACAGTAACAGGGAAAGCGGAAGAAAACCTGGTAATCTATAAAGGTGCTGGAGAATATACGATGCACGCCAGAAAAGCTGTTGATCATGCCGAAAATCCGCAAACCCGGAAATTCCTGAGCACTTACCAGCGTATGTTAAGCTGCTGGAAAGCTACTGCACCGGAATTTAACACTGTCTGGAAAGATTATCATAAAATCTGGTTTAGAAATAATGTCCGCAGATATCAAAGAGCAACGAATTGTTTACATCTCTGGACGCTAGCCATCCATCGAGCTGCCGCAAAATTGAGTTTTGATCTGGAAAACCTGAGCGTGGATAACTGGCTGCCGGGGGTGCAGACCCTGGGTGATCTGCTGAAAGCAGCGGGATTAGCCTATTACGGGCTGACGGAGGAGAAACTGGGGGTGGAGATTTTTTTAATGTAGATCAATCTTTCCAGATTGATATTAAGAATCTTAATCTGGAAAGATTAAGCTACAAAATCCTGAACACAGGATAGTTATCGATCCGTGTCAATCTGTGTTCTCTGTGGCTGAGTAACTTGAAAATCTAGATCAATCTTTCCAGATTGATATTAAGAATCTTAATCTGGAAAGATTAAGCTACAAAATCCTGAAAACAGGGTAGTTATCGATCCGTGTCAATCTGTGTTCTCTGTGGCTGAGTAACTTGAAAATCTAGATCAATCTTTCCAGATTGATATTAAGAATCTTAATCTGGAAAGATTAAGCTACAATCCTGAACATGAGGTAGTTATCGATCCGCGTCAATCCGTGAAATCCGTGGCTGAATATTTTGAAAATGTAGATCAATCTTTCCAGATTGATATTAAGAATCTTAATCTGGAAAGATTAAGCTACATAATCCAGCTAATATCTTAAATCCTGGAAATTCTGATCCTGGAGGTGGGCTAATTCAATATCAGAGTTAAGCAGCATGTTCCATAGCTTATAATAATTGTGTTATTTACTCTTATTGCTCGGCAGGTAACTTCTTAATCAATCAGTATTGCTGAGATAAAAATGATATCGAATAGTTTCATCTATTCATTTTATTTAGAATCACATTTTTCTTTTATATTGACAATATTATTTGCCTGAGTTTTAAGACACGAAAGATAAATAAAGGATAACTGTATATTATCTACTAAAATAAGAGGGAGATATTATGACACAGGTGTGGAAACCTCACTCATATTATATAAAGACTTCAATTAATCTTCTAATATATATAGTCTTTATTTTGGTATTAATGATTTTTATTGCTAGTATGTTTTTCATCATGAGAGTATTACTTATCAATGTATTTCAAGTGGAACAATCTGTAAGTGATCTGATCTCTTTGATTGTATCTTTGCTCCTTTTCATTATTCCACTAATACCAAAAATGAAGAATGGATACACTAAGCTTATAAATACAATCCGTCAAAAATTATACCGAAGTATGAAAAAAAGAACTTTGCCCGGAAATTTAAAATCAACTACAGATCAGGAAATTGTGATAAATCAAGCAATCAATTCTTTACAGAGAAGCAGAAACAGGATACTCGCTTTAGAAAGTGCTCCAGGAAAAGGGAAAACTACTACAGCAATAATCTTGCTAGATAATATTGGAAGTGACTCACATTTATTGAAATTATTTATACAAATTCAAAACCACATCTGCTATATTGATGCAGGGGCTAATAAACTATTCCTGATGAATTACTTATTTAATAAATCATATGCAGCTAACTCTCTGGTAATAATAGACAATGTTCATAAGCTTTCAGCTAAAATCTTAACTGAAGTACTTGAACAATTAACAAGTTTATCGGAGTATGCTGAAACGATTAAATGTAAAAATCTGTTCATCTTAATGTATCAGAGTGGACATGGAAATGATTCAACAGGTAAACTTTTACGAAAATATTTAGAAGATCATAATGCTACCAAGGAAGATTTATTTTTCGACTTAACTCAATATCCAGGATTTGATGGTTTCTCTTCAAACCAGAACCAAAGAATTGATGCTGATAGAAGCATTCTGCAAAAAATAAATAAAACTGAATTTGAATTGCTTCGAGCACAATTAATGAATGTTTACCTCTCAGTGAATGATGAAAAACTAATAAATTTCTTACTTACTATTTTGAACGAAGAAATCGGAAAATATAGTGAAATAGAAATTACTCAACTCCACTTAATTGCAATAATTGTGTTATTAAGCATGTATCTAGGTTTTGTCTCGGAGGAATCACTTCGCAAGGTCTGGAAAGAATGTCAATTGGGACAAAAAGAGAAGAAAAGTCTAAATACGCTGCTAAAATATTTTTATAGATGCAATTTTATATTACCATTTCCATTGATGCAAAAAACATTTTTATTTAATGAAAATCTTGCTCGTGAATATAGAAAAAAGCTTTTCCATATAAATGCATTTAGAGATTTTTACTATAAAAGTGCAGGTTACTTGTATAATTCCAGATTTTTTAACAAAAGTGCACCAGAATTAGAGTGGCTTTTCGGAATTGCTTGCGAATCTATCGATTTCCAGAAAATAGATTTGAAAGATCGGGAGCAGTTATTTTATACTTGCCTTGAAGGTTTTAATAAGAATTATGTTCTTGCTGCCTTAGAAGAGGAACTTGATTTGTCACCGGAAAAAAAGCCAATGTACCAGATAGAATTAGGTATATTATATATTAAAACAGGATACTGGGCAAAAGCAAGGAAGGTTTTGAAACCATACATTCTCTCACACGAAACGAGTTCTCAGATATGGGAATTACAACTACAGATCATAGAAGCTGATCATGGTGTAGAGGATGATGAAAATCTTTTCACACTGGATACTATTATCAGGGAAAGTAGTAATACTTATATTCAATTTCAAGCTAAATATTGGCGCATTCATATACAGATGGAACTTGGCAATTTCTCTCTGGAGCCTTGGAAAGACTTACAAGTTAATATAGAAATGAATCCCGATTGGCTTGAACAAACAACTTATGCACACTTTATTCATCGGATAACGGCAGATTCCTGTAGAACTTTCTTTCTTAAAGGTGATGGGAACCCAGATTTTTTTAATGCAACTTTACAGTTCTTTCAAAAATACAGGAAATCTTCTATCAGACAGGATGACCTGGCATTAGAATTATTAGAGTGTGCACATTATATACATTATGAACTTGTATATCAGTTGGGAATATGGCAGATGTATAACTTTCCACATGATACAGTTATAAGCCAGGAGGATTCCTTATCAAGAGAAGAACTTGTTTCAAAAGCCTTGCATTTGTACGATAAGGCTATTAATACTTTTTCAAAGGCAGGGAACAAAACCTGGAGAACTGCACGTATAAGAAGAGATGAGCTTTCTCTTAGTAGTGCAACGCCAAACTTCATTCAGATTCTATCTCATTTAGATAAATTTGAAGCTTATGCAAATGAAAATGGAGTAAAAGTTTTTATAGGATATGTTGAATGTCTTCGGGGTAAGGTATTAGCAACTTATGCAATTAGTGAAGGCATCGGTTATAATGATGACAGATATGAAAGACACCTTAGGAATGCTTTAACTGCCTTTCAAAAATCGGTTAAAATATATATTGATTATGGAAATTCTTTTGGTGCCTTTCGTTCAAAATTTCTTTATACTCTTGTTAAAACAATACAAAAAGTAGGTAATAATGAAGATCCAGAACAGTTAATTGGATTTTTGAATAAACAAATAAAAGAAATGTTAATCAAGTTTCACATTAATTCTGATAATGCACGTGAACAACAGGTGATTGAGTTCCTGACATCTGTAACGAAATTGAAAGTTGGAGATTTAGGCAATATAATCAAGTACTATCCTATTGTATTGCAGTGATAAGATTTGAATCCAGATGATTTTTTATAAGGTGGATTTCTTTTGCTGATCTTTGAAGCAGAGTATCTGTTAATTTATCTGAATGATAAATATCAGAAATAAGTTTACCAATTATAACAGATTTATCTGGTGTAAGACCCTGACGTGTTGCAGCGGCTGTACCCAGACGCAGTCCACGACCAAGTCCATATGGTAATATTGTGTAGTTTGTTAAGATGCCTGCTTTCTCTAATCGTTTAAAAAATCTATAAGCATAATTTTGATCAGCAATTGGAATCCAAACTTGCTGAGTTCGTTTCTGTTTTTTATCACGTGTGATTACGGGTACTCCGTTAGTTGATAGAACGGACTCTAAAACTCCAGCATTCTTGAGCATCATTTGAGAGTATGCCCGGAGAGTTTTACGGGAGGGAAGAGTAAGTACTGCTTTATAAACTTCTAAGGGATGGATATTGGATACATATGATTTAATACCATTCACAATGAGTAACCATAATTCATCCTTTTCTTTTGTAAAAAGAGCAGCTTTCTGTGGCCCAGGATAATTCTTATGAAGTGTTGTGAGTATTAAATCCATCCCCATATCAAACGGATTTATATAATCACCAGCTATAATATGAGACAAATACTGTGATGCATCAAAGATTTTATAACACCCAGTATATGATTTTAACCAGCTAAAATCTTCATAGTAAAGTCCATCGCTTCTGTCAATAAATATGAATTCAGGATGCCAGTTCTCAATCAATGCCTTTGTTTTAGTAATATCAACACAAAAACACTCCCTATTTATAGGTATCGTTTTAACTTGTAGCCCTAGTCTATTAAGCATTTTTTCAGAAGCATAGTGACCTCCGGCAATTTCAGGAAGCAATAAGACTTTATCACCAATAGATGCGACTGACATAAACAATATAATGTGTGCATGTAATCCTGAATAAATTTTAAAGCTTGACGCTTTTGCAGACAATGCCTTCTCCCATTTATGGTATAAACTTGTCATAACAATGTGCATATTATTACGACCAGCAAATACAATTCTGGATGATTTCCCTCTTGCATCTTCTGAAATATATAGACCTTCTGTAAATGTTGCATCATAATTCATTTTCCACGGTATATTTTCTGTTGGATTAAGAATTAGTGTTCGTTCGAATTCCTGCTGCAGTTTTTTTAACTTTGAATGTAAGTCATTTGACATATCAAGTATCCCTATTTAATCTTTCCGTGATAGATTACCGTACTTTGCGGAACTTTTACTGCTCCTTCATCAGAATATCTGTCAAAGACATTACCTAATTCTTGAACTAGAGCATTATAGTTCTTATCCGACGAATTTAACGCATATGAAGCTGACAATGTTCGCATGATGAAGGTCTTTTTATCTAAAAACTCTGTGCTGTCATTTGGAATCCGTACGAAAGTATATGTATCTGAAGTAAAGCAATTTTTAAAAGTTTCCTTTATAAAATAACGCGCGTGTATATGTCTTTGATAATTTGGACAGAATTGCTTAATTGCTTTTTCATTTTCATAAAATAATTCATTATCGTGTTCTTTACTAATCCATACCAAAATAAGAGAACCTTGAGGGTGGAGTATTCGTTTAAATTCATTTAAACTATTTTGTTTATTGAATAGATGAAATGCTTGACTGACAGTAATGTAGTTTATACTTAAATCAGGAAGAGTAGTCATTTCCGCAGAACCTAATAGAATTTTTACATTGTTACAATCTCCTAGAGTTAATAGGCACTGTTGAAGCATTTCAGGATTAGGTTCTATAGCAATTATATTTCCTGCAATTCCGATAAGTGCTTTTGTATGAATACCTGTTCCGGCTCCGATATCGGCTACTCTGGCTTTTCTATCTATCTGTAGTTTCTGAATTAAGTATTCTCGATAATTATGGGAATAATGTGGGCGAAATTTAGAATATAGTTCCGCTTTTCCTTGAAAGCTACCCCAAAGATTACTCATTTTTTATCCTCCTTTTAATGGAAGATGCTGAACATTAGCATTAATCCTTATCCAAAAATAATAATATAAAGAAAGCTAAATATCATTTCTACTGGATAATATACAGTTATCCTTCATTCAACAAGATGTTCATCCAGCATAGAAAAGTTCTTTCTTGGGTGTTTTGTATTCAGCATTTTCTTTTGGCTTTTTTGATTCACATGAGTGTAGATCTGAGTTGTACTAATTGAGCTATGTCCCAGGAAATGCTGGATGTATTTAATATCGACACCTTCTTCAAGCAGCAAGGTGGCAAAAGTGTGTCGGAAGGTATGTGGAGTTATATTTTTATCGATCTTTGCCAGTTTTGCATATTTCTTAATCATTAATCTTACCGATTGATCAGAAATTGGTTCCTGCAGGCGATTCAGAAAGAAATATTCTCTATTTCTATTTTTTACTCCAATCAACTTATCATAAGTTTTCAGAGATTTTATAATTTCAGAATTACATAAATGTATTATCCTTTCTTTAGCTCCCTTGCCGAATATCTGAACAATATTATTTTTAAAATCAATTTGCTGCACTTTTAATGAGCATAACTCTGATATTCTGAGTCCAGTCCCAAATAATAATTCCAGAATAGCAATGTCACGATTAACACTTAAAAAGGAATATGTATCATTTTGCTGGTTATCTTGCAAATCCTGGTAAGCTTTCTTCCAGATAAGCTTAACTTCTTTAAGTGAAAGTACGTTAGGTAGTTTTTGAGGTATTTTTAATTTCATTTTGATTTTTCTGAATGGATTTACGGTTATAATATCTTCAAACTCCAGATGATTAAGAAATGCTTTAAGGGAGGCAACTTTCCTTTTTACACTTTTTACCTGGTAAGTTTTTATAAGATGCTCCACATATTTCTTTATTACTGTTTTATCGATCTCTATAATATCGGGATTATCATCATTAATAATAATTTTCAGGAATGTTATAAATTGTTCAAAATCAGAACTATATGCTGAAATAGTCTTGGGACTGAGATTCTTTTCATACATGCAATGAAACATAAAACTTTCAATACAATCTTTGATATTCATATTTAACTCCGTATCAACTTTTTTTCTATATTAACTAATTTTAAATATAACTTGAGTTTATCAAGATATTCTATAACAAAGTTGGCAGTAACATGTGATTATGGTGAAAGTGATGAGTTAATGGTTAATGGTTAATGGTTAATGGTTAATGGATAATGGTTAATAGTTGATAATGAACGTCAACTTGCCCGGAGTACTTTTCAAAGGTCCTGGCTTAACTTATTATATTTTAATCATGTTAATATCTTAAATCCTGAGAATCCTGATCCTGAGATAGAGTTTACTCATTTTAATTTTAAATCGCTGTGGGGATAATATGGCGTATATGGCTTATAAGATTTAAGCAAAATGCTTGACTTTGGGTATGAAACTGTCAGTTTTGAAAAAGCAGTTGGGAGGATTTTATGAATATAATTATTTTACATGGCAGTCCACGTAAAGGTGGAGATTCTGATACTTTGGCTAACGTGTTCCTGGAGGAAATGGCATTGCACAGGGCAATTGAGGTTAAGCATTTTTATTTGAACGAAATGAATATCGGTTTCTGCCAGGGATGCCTTGCTTGTGCGCGGGATGAAGAGCATAAATGCGTCCAAACTGATGATATGCGACTTATTTATGAAGCTTTTAGGGATGCTGAAATAGTTATCTGGGCAACTCCGATGTATTGGGGGTATATGACGGCGCAAATGAAAACTGCGCTGGACAGAATGGAAGCACTGGTTTGTGCTGACGGCTGGCAGAATAAGATATTTGTGGTATTTCTGACATATCATTATCACGTGACATCAACGGTGGGATTTTTTGAAAGAGTATGTCCGTTCTTTGAGACGGAACTGCACATTGTAACCTGCCGGACTATGGATGAGAGAACGGAACTGCCCATTGCCGTGAAAGATATGCCGGAGAAACTGGAAGAAGTGCGAGAGCTGGCGAAGGGATTAATGATTGATTAATGATTCAAATAAAACAGAATTATCTGGTTGTCAGTGAACCGGCTCAGGAAGAAAGGAAGCAATGGCCTTTACTAATAATTTCAAACAGTTATGAAAATACATTTAACCCACTTTGTGCATGAGCTGAGAGCTAAGAGTGGTAATTGGTGAAAACTGGTTGAAATATATAATTATTTTTTCCAAAATAACATTTTGCGTATTTTTTACTTGACTCATTTTATTTAATTTCATTAATCACAATTATTAACCCAATGGAGGAATTGTATGAGAAAAGTATTACTTATTTGTTTATTAGTTTTATTGTCTTTCAGTTTATCCGGACAGAGTCCACGTTTGATCAGTATGGGTAATGTAAATGGGTATATTCCTGATGACAGCGATATCTTTACATATCCTGCAACTATCAATTTGTATGGCAACAATGTTTACGGTTACCTGGGAAGCTCATCAATGGAATCCAGTTCTTACAATTTTGGATTTAACTACCAGCTTCCGGAAGCAGTAATTGGTGTATATTTTAATAAGCCATTTCATTATCAGGCTATGAACCAGATCATTGAACTTGAGCATATCAACTTAAAAAACAATTTCCAGATGTTCCTTGGCTTCAAGGAAAACCTTGCTTTTAATTTCTCTTTAGCGATGGACAGTTATTTAGAGCCGGCATCACCTGATGATGATGATACAGAAGGAGCTGTAATTTTTGGTTTTGGGGCAGGTTATTCAACAGACAACCTTGACTTGGGATTAAATGTATTGATCCCGGGTTATGTAAAAGAAACAAACTTTTATGGAAGGGCATCCGTCGAAGAAAAAGAATCAAAAATGGTTTTAGATTTTAATGGAAGAAGCATCCTTACTCAGAGTGGAAAAGTTGATTTAGTTGGGAAAGTTGACTTTGAACTGGTTTCAGGTACTTACGAAGTAGATATTGATGGATTTGATGATATCACTCGCAGTTTAGTTGGCATAGACTTAGGTTTAGCAGGAGTAATCAATATTGATGAAAATAATCTGCTGGTTTTGGGCATGACACCCTTTGGTTTTGAAGCAGATGAATTTGATAATGGTAACGAAACACAAACACAAGTCATAATGACAATTCCGGCATTCAATATTGGTCTCGAATCAAAATTAAGCAAATGGCTTGTTTTGCGTAGTGGAATAGAGCAGAGATATTTTACAATCGCCCAGACAATGAAAGAGAATGATATTGAAAGCACTCAGGGATGGTATGACAGTGAATTTTCTTATAATATGGGTTTAGGGATTATGTTTAAGGATTTCACACTTGATTGTGTATTTAATAAAGATTTCCTGCATAATGGAGCTAACTTTATAACTGGTGAGAGCACCAGCGATATCTTTGGTGAGATAATGTTGAAGTATAATTTTAAATAATCGATATTTTTGATTAAAAAAATTGTCCCCGGTTATTGAACATAACCGGGGACATTTTTATAATAACCTCTGAAAGATAAAAAAATGGTCGGGATGAGAGGATTTGAACCTCCGACTTCTCGGCCCCGAACCGAGCGCGCTACCGTACTGCGCTACATCCCGACAGAAAAGAGAGAGTCTTTTTTTCCTCAGTATTCTGTCAAGTGAAATGGTGGGATTTGTAAGGGCGAATCATTATTCGCCCAAATTGGATGGGGAAGGGATAATTGGGCAAATGATGATTTGCCCCTATGGATTGGAAATATTATGTAAGGCGAATCATCATTCGCCCTGTTTTGAATGGATATATGCCCTAAACAATTGACAAAATAACTATAAATTCAATCTTTTACAAAATCTCCAGAAGGAGGTATTGACTTGAAGAAAATATCTTTAACGCAATATGTCAAAGCGGCTGGCTGAGCGGCGAAATTGAGTCCGGGGGACTTACATAAACTTATGCAGGGTCTGCAATTGCCTGCCAATGAAAATCTATTGCTGGGAACTGGTTCCAGCGATGATGCGGGGATTTACCGTCTGAATGATGAACTGGCGCTGGTGCAGACCGTGGACATCATCACACCCGTGGTGGATGACCCTTTTCTTTACGGTCAGATCGCAGCAGCTAACAGTATGAGCGACGTCTGGGCGATGGGCGGCAGAATGCTGACTGCCCTGAACATTGTGGCTTATGACAATTGTCATCTGACCCTGGATGACCTGCGGGAAATTCTGGCAGGCGGAGCAGATAAAGTCCGCGAAGCCGGAGGCGTTATATTAGGCGGACATACGATTGAAGATCCGGAAATGAAATATGGACTCAGCGTTACGGGACTGGTACATCCGGATAAATTTTTAAGAAACAACAGCATTCAGGCGGGAGATGTGATAATTCTCACTAAACCTCTGGGAATGGGCGTGATCACCACTTCCATCAAAGGTGAAATGGCTGATGAAAAGACCATTAAAGAAGCAGCCTTTCACATGGCATTTCTCAATAAATATGCCGCCGAAGCCGCGCTGGAAAGCGGTGTTAATGCCATGACGGACGTGACGGGTTTCGGAATGCTGGGGCATCTGCATGAAATGACTAATGAAAAAACTTCCCTGATCGTGGATTATCCTGCCATTCCAATGATCGCAGCAGCTTATGAACTGGCGGAATACGGTTTGTTTCCGGCAGGAGCACATCGCAATGCGGATCATTATCAGCAGTACTGTAATTTTGAGATTGATCTGCCGGACAGCAGACGAATGCTGCTTTTCGACCCTCAGACCTCAGGCGGATTGCTGCTTAGCATTAAAGAAGAAAAAGCTCAGTTGCTGCTGGATAAACTACATGATCTGGGCATTGAAATTGCCGGCATCATCGCTTCCGTTAGCCAGGCAGGAGAAAACAAGATAATTATAAGGGGTTAATAATGAAGGCATTCCGGTCAGGAAAACCTTTTAGTACTGGCGCCGTAGTGGAAAAACCGGCAAAGTTCCTGTCTAAACTGGAAATCAGCGGTTTTAAGATAAAAGTGAAGGATGTTCAAATAATCCTTACCCGACGTCTGGCACCTGATGACATCGTTTTAGGATTAGGTGAACAATTAGGGGGTATAAACCGTCGCGGCAGGAAATATATCACCTATTGCACAGATACGCCGGTGCATATACCGGAACAATTATCACTATATGGCGCACATCCTTTTATCATCATCAAGGGCAGGATCAACCAGGGACTTTTCATTGATTATGCCGGAGAGATCATTTTTGACGTTGGTTTCACTGATAAGGATTTTCTGGAAATAACCATCACCAGCACTAACCTGGAACTATATTACTGGAAAGAGAAATTATGGCAAACGATCGTGACCTCCTATCTGGAACTGACAGGTGGTGTTTATGTACCTCCGCGCTGGGCATTTGGCTATCAGCAATGCCGCTGGAGCTATCCTGATGCACCAAAAGTTACGGAAATTGCCGGAAAATTCCGGCAACTGGGCATACCCTGCGATGCCATTTACCTCGATATAGATTATATGGATAATTATAAAGTGTTTACGGTTGATGAGCAAAAATTCCCGGAATTTAAAGAATTCGTCGGTAAAATGAAAAAGCAGGGATTTCATCTGATCCCGATCATAGATCCGGGCGTAAAAATTGAAGATGGTTATCAGGTTTACGAAGAAGGGAAAGCAAATCACCATTTCTGCACCGATATAAATAATGAAGATTTTCAGGCGGCTGTCTGGCCCGGGCTTACGCATCTGCCGGATTTCACGCGACCGGAAACCAGAAAATGGTGGGGTGAACTTTATGACAATTTCATCGAAATGGGTATTGAAGGCTTCTGGAATGATATGAATGAGCCGGCGATCTTTTATACCGATTACGAGAAAGAAAAGATATTTGCCCAATTGCAGTCAGCGGCGGATGCCGGTAAGATCAAGGATATCAACCTGATCCATCTGCAATGGGAAATAAAGAATTTTCATAATAACCGCGAAGACTACCGGCGCATCTATCATCATCCTTCACCGGAGCAGACGGTCTGGCATGATGATATCCATAATCTTTATGGCGCTAAAATGGCTTTGGCATTTGCGGAACATGTGCAGGAAAAATATCCTGAACGGCGATTTCTCATCTTTTCCCGCAGCAGTTATAGCGGTTCGCAGCGTTATTCCGGCATCTGGTATGGTGACAATAAAAGCTGGTGGGAACATCTGGAAGGCAATATTAAAATGCTGGTAAACGCCAATCTGGTGGGCTATTTTTATAGTGGCGCTGATATTGGCGGTTTTGGCGATAACTGCCATAGTGAATTAATGTTACGCTGGCTGCAGCTCAGCGTTTTTAGTCCCTTAATGCGTAATCATGCCGCGATTGGCACGCGCCAGCAGGAATTATGGGAATTTGACCAGCAGACCCTGAATCAATCGCGTAATATCATTCGTTTGCGTTATGCACTATTGCCCTGGCTCTATTCGCAATATCTGGAATATGCCGGCATTAATAAACCGCTTATTCGTCCGCTTATGTGGGATTTTGAAGATGCGCAAAGCGCTGATACGGAAGATCAATTCATATATGGCGATGGCATTATGGTTGCTCCCATTTATCATTCAAACAGCCGCGGACGCAACGTGTATCTGCCAGAAAGCCGCTGGCTTGCCTGGAATGTGCGTTCCTGGGAAGAACGTGATATGCAGATACTAAATCCCGGCAATCATTACCTGGAATGTCCTTTGGAAAAGCAGCTTGTATTTTTGCGGGAAAATACTCTGATCGCCTTACAGGAACCGGAGGAATTCGTGGGACAGCGTAATCCTGATACGCTTTTTATCACGGGACTGGTCACGGAACAGGCAAATTTGAAAATTCTGGCGGATCAAGGCAGCGAACCTGCATATTCCGGCATCTCCGTATTGGAGATTGATGTGGAAAACAAAAATGACTATTTTATCATAAAAACGAAAACAGTGAAAAAGCAGCAGCTTCCCTGGAAACATGTAGTCTGCGAAATCTACGACCTTAACGGTAATACGAATATAATTCATAAAGACATATAAAGAAGGACGAATGAAGAAATTTTTATTTTTTTTAATAATTATTGCCCTTTGCTTTTCTCTGCAGGCTCTTGATCTGAAGGAGCGCATTAAGCATTATAGCGGGAAAAACAGCACCGGACTACTCAACCTGCTTGAGAATACTGCACCCGATACGCTCACCTATCTGGAGTTTTTATTAGATAACTGCTCAGCCTCCGATCTGGCTGTGCTGGACGCAGACTATTTGCTGGATAACGTCCGCTATGCTCTCAAGGCGAGGGAATTGCCTTATACCAGAGATTATGATGATGACATTTTCCGGCATTTCGTGCTGCCGCACCGCATGAGCCAGGAACCTCTGGAAGACTGGCGTCCGTTATATTATAAAACGCTGAAACCGCTTGTGGAAAATTGTGAAGATATTGCCGAAGCAGCTATCCTGGTTAATATCTGGTGTCTGGAAGAGATGAGCTATAAACCGACCCACGGGCGCGACCAGAGTGCATTCACTTCCAGCAAACGCGGATATGGCCGCTGCGAGGAAATGATGATCATCTATATGTGCGCCGCACGTGCCGTGGGCATTCCCGTGCGCAGTTGTTCCGCTCCTTACTGGAATTTTACGGACAGCAACCATGCCTGGATCGAAGTATGGACTCCCTCCGGCTGGAAATATCTGGGTGAACCCGCCAGTCAGCTCAGCAAAACCTGGTTTACCGGAACGACCCAGCGCGCCACGCTGATCACAGCTAAAGCTTTTGGCAATTATCGGCATCCCAATGCCATAATTTATGAAGACAGCGTCACCACGCTCAGTTCCATCGAATATTACACCGATAGTTTTCTATGTAACATTCATGTTATGGATGAAACGGGAGCCCCTGTCCCGAAAGCAATTGTGATGCCTTATGCCGTCTCCTTTGGCGGTATCTGGCCTCTCACTGAGATGAAAACGGATGCCGATGGCAATTGCCGCATTCCCCTGGGAAAATGCAGTACTCTGATCATCGCCGGAAAAGACAGTCTCGTTGCCTGGCAGATGCTCACCAATCTGGATGGTGAGGAACGTGATCTGAAACTGATCCTGTCAGATAACCGCGAAATATCGGGAGATTTCAATTTTCTCTTTCCGCTGCCGGGCTCTAATCCGCGGGATAATGAGGAACCTGTTTTCCTGCCGGAAACCTTTGACCTGCTGCGCGAAAATGCTGACCTGAAAAGAAAGAACCGGCTGAACAACCAGAAATTTACCGCTGATTTTGCCAGATATTATGACCTGATAAATTCTGCTGATGAGCAGAATGATGTGTATTTTGAACAGAGAAAAGAATTTCTGGATAAAGCTGATCAACTGGCTGCTAATGCCGATGATTTTCTGCATGTGCTGGCAAAAACAGATGACAGCGGAAAATGGATTCTTGGCGAAATGATCACCACCTGGGATATCAAAGACCTTTGCGAAATTCCCGACTCCCTTGCCCTGGAAGATATTGTGGATATTTATGGTGAAAACCGCGAGCGCTTTGCAGCTTCAGACAGTCTTTTCTCGGAAGGCTGCATCGCACGCACCTGGAATTCCGCCAGTCCCGTGCAGAACGGCTGGCAAAAGGAATTTTATCAGCAGATATCGCCCCTGCTCACAGATTCGGCTCAAAGCACTGTTGCTGCTCTTACTGAGTGGGTTAAGGATAACACGGAAATTGAAGATGATTTCGTCTGGACATATTACTCCGGTGCCCTGAATCCTCTGGAGATTCTCAATCTGCATTATGTTCCGGCATTTTACCGGACCAAAGTTATCAATTCCGCGCTCAAACTTGCCGGCATTCCCGTACGCTGGGAAGGTCAACTGGAATTTCACAACGGCTCTGAATGGACTGCTGTCAATATTTCCACTGAGCAGGAGCAGGAATCTGAATTACGCAATTTCACCCTGCGGATATTCGTTGATGATCAGGAAGTGAAAGCTGATCCTTATGCCAATTTCCTCGTCTCTGCTCTCGGTGAAGACGGCTATTTATATAATACCTGGTTTGACGGCGATAATGATTCCCTGGCTTTTCAGGGTAAATACCGTCTGGCTGAAAATGAGAATATTCACATCGAAGCCGCTATCCGTAATGGAAATGGTGATGCTGCCGTGGCTATTCGACCTCTTACCTCAGATGATCAGGAAATCATAATAAATCTCAAAACGCCTAAGGAATTTCTTGATATTTCCACTTCCTGGGATGCTGATGTGCTTGCTGATATTACTGCTTTCATTGATTCCGAGCCTTTTGAGGGCAAAAAGATCGTTATGGTTCTGGCAGAAAAGGACAGCGAACCGCAAGTGCACTCCACGCGTTTTCTGGCGGAAAAACTGGAAAAATACAGTGAACTGCACGCCAGACTCTATATATATTCGGAAAAGCGTTCCATCAAGGACTTAGAAGCTGATACCCGTCTGCAGAATGCTATAATTAAAAAAGGAAAACCAATTCTGGAAAGCGCCCTCAGCGCTGAAAACTATCCTGCCATTTTCGTTTTTAATGAGAATAATGAACTCCTTTTTTCCGCTGTCGGCTATAATATGGGCATCGCAGACCTGATCCAGAAAAAACTCAAATGACATCCCGCGAACGCCTAAAGAAAATAATCGCCGGTGAAAAACCTGACCGCTGCGGTTTCTGGCTGGGAAACCCGCATCCTGATTCCTGGCAGGGGCTGCACTCCTATTTTGGTACTAATTCTGAAGAAGAATTACGCCTGCTGCTGAAAGACGATTTCCGCTGGATCTGCGCCTGGAACGTTTATAAACACCCGCAGGGAAAACCGCATTTCGATATGCAGCGTCCCGGAAACACTCTTTCCGAAGGCGGGGTTTTTGCCGATACCGATTCCGTTGCTGAAGTCGCAGCCTTTGCCTGGCCTGATCCTCAATATCTCGATTTCTCGGAATATAGGAAAACTCTGGAAAATGCCGGTGATTTTTATCGTGCCGGCGGACTCTGGAGTCCGTTTTTTCACGAACTCTGTGACATTTTCGGTATGGAAAACTATTTTCTCAAGATGTATCTTAATCCGGAAGTCGTGCATGCCGTAACGCGCCGCATGATAGATTTTTATCTGACAGCCAACCGCCTTTGTTTTGAACAGTGCGGAAACTTGATCGACGGTTTCTTTTTTGGTAATGATTTCGGCAGTCAGAAAGACCTGCTGGTTAATCCCGAACTATTCCGGGAATTTATTTTTCCCTATTTCAAAGAACTGACCGACCTCGGAATTCAATATCACAAACAGATCATTCTGCATTCCTGCGGCTCCATCTTTCGCGTTATGGCTGATCTCATCAGTCTGGGCGTGCATGCTTTTCATCCCATCCAGGCAAAAGCGCAAAACATGGATGCCGACACTCTGCAGGCGCATTTCGGAGGAAAAGTTGCCTTCCTCGGTGGTATCGATACTCAGGAACTTTTAGTGAACGGTTCTCCCGATGATGTGATCAAAGAAGTGAGAAGAATAAAAAACACTCTGGGACCCGGAATTGTGATAAGTCCCAGTCACGAAGCGCTATTGCCCAATGTTCCACCCCAAAACGTGGAAGCAATGGCTTATGCTGCTGTGGAAGGAAATTAATAAAATATGCAAAATCAACTCATTGAACTCAGTTATGCCATCGAGCGCGGCAAAGAAAATCAGGCATCATCCTATCCCCCGGATATGAAAGATCAGCCCGGCGCTTATGAACTCACTGCCCAATTGCTGGCGGAAAACGTTAAACCTGATGAGATACTCAAACAGGGCTTGATGCCCGGCATGCAGCGCATCGGTGAAAAATTCGCCGCTGGCTCTGCCTATATTCCCGATATTCTCATTTCCGCCAGAGCTATGAAAACCGCTATGACCCTCCTCAAACCATTTTTCGATACCGGCGAAGCTGTTTTGCGCGGCACCATTATTATCGGCACTGTTGCCGGCGACCTGCATGACATTGGTAAAAATATCGTGCGCATGGCGCTGGAAGGCGCTGGCTGGCAGGTAATTGATCTGGGCGTGGATGCCACTTCGGAAAAATTCCTTTCCGCGCTGCAGGAATATCCGCAAAGCATTGTCGGAATGAGCGCACTGCTGACCACCACGATGATGGAAATGGAAAAATCAGTTGCTCTCATCAAGGATAAATATCCCCATACCCCGATCTTCGTCGGCGGTGCTCCGCTTACCACCGCTTTTGCCCAAAAAATCGGCGCTGACGGCTATTTTCCTGATCCGCACAGTTTTACTACACATCTAAACAACATACTACCATGATATCCCTGATTTTTCCCAAAGCTGCTCAGTTTCTGCCGGATGTTTCTCTGGTTTTATCTGAAATGGGCTATTGTCCTCCGCATAATGATCACTTGCAGAATCTCATTGTGGAAAAACTGGTTGAAACATGTGAGCACACGGAAATCAAAGCCGGTTTCTTTTTGTTACCTCCCAAAAGCGTTAAAATTGATAAACAGATTTATTTTGATGACCAGCAGATCTTCGATCCGGGTGCAATTATAATTTCGCAAATGGCTCATTCCACTTCTCTGGCGCTCTTGCTGGCAACTTTAGGCGATGAATTTGATCTCTGGGCTCGGTCCCTGGCTGAAAATGATATGCTGGCTGCCTATATCGTCGATATCATCGGTTCGCTGCTCGTGGAAATCATCATTGACCATCTGGAAATCGGAATCTATTTGCAGGCTGCTCTGCGCGGAGAAAAATGCTCCAATCGCTTTAGTCCCGGTTATTGCCAATGGCTGGTGGAGGAACAGAAGCAGTTTTTTGATCTGCTGCCACCGGAAATGCAGTTTGTGAAACTGCAAAAATCTTCTCTGATGCTGCCCCTGAAAAGTGTTTCTGCTGTTATAGGGCTCGGGAGAAATGTGAAAAAAGGCGAATACCACTGCCATATCTGCACTCTGCAGAACTGTTATCGCCGGAAAAAAACAAGGTTTATATTATAATGGATCTGTTCAGTAAATGCCTGCTCGCTTTCCAGCAGAAGAAAAGACTCGTGGCTCCCCTCCTCGGCTATCCGGGTCTCCAACTGACAAAATATGATAAAATAACCGTTCAATCGCAGCACCTGGCTCATTATGAGACAATTAAAGCCCTTTTTCATAGTTTCAAACCTGATATCCTCTTTCCTTTGATGGATCTTTCCCTGGAAGTTAATGCCCTGGGAAAACCAGGCGCTTTTCACCTGCCTGCGCCCTCATATCCCATTAATGATGATATTGATCAGGATAATCTGCACCTGCTGCATAAGCAAAACATACTTGCCGATACCCGTCTTAAAGAATATCTGCAGACTCTGCACCTCATAACCCGAAATCTTGCGCAGGGTGCTGATATTTGCGCCTATTGTTCAGCACCCTTTACTCTCGCCGGACAAATCCTGGGGCTTGATAACATTTCCCTGAAAATTCTCCTGGAACCTGATTTTATCCATGAACTGCTGCAGATTTGCACAGACCAACTCGCAATTTTCGTCAAAGAAATGATAGACACCGGCATTAGCGCTATCTGTTTTCTGGATCCCACTGCCGGACTCATCTCACCATCTCAGACCGCTGAATTTGCCCTGGGCTACCTGCAAAAGCTCATCACCTTATGCCGAAAAGATAATATTGATGCTATCATCCATATCTGCGGTAACACAACCCAGATCATACCGCTTTTAGCTCAAACAAATGCTTCAGCTCTTTCCCTTGATTCACCTGCTACCGGCATTGATCTGCCTGAAATCGTTAAACATATTCCTCAGGAAATGATACTTTTAGGAAACATCAATCCCACCGGCAAAATACTCACCGGAACTCCTGAAGAAGTAAAAAATGAAGTGACTCAGCTTTTATCACAAATGCAATACCACCCCAATTTCATCCTCAGCACCGGCTGCGACCTTCCTCAAAACACTCCGCTCTCCAATATAGACGCCTTCTTCTCTTTCTAAGAACCAGCCTCCTTAATCTCTTGAAAATGGCATAATACTCATTCAATATACTGTTGTATTCCGTAGCTTAATCATCCTGATTAAGCATAAAAAGAATCAAATTGGAAAGTTTGATCTACAAAAAAACATTTCTACATCAGTTTTCTACGAATTTACCTGGTCTATTTACACCTTATCAGTTTTACTATTCTTTTAGTGATTTATTTGACAGATTGAGGGAAATCAGAGGTTTGTTAAACTGGTAGTTTGAGGTTGCAGATGGCGATTCTCGGATGCCAATTGGATTTAAAGAATAAAATAGAGGTTTGATGTGAAAAGTAGTTTTTTAATATTAATTATATTTTTGCTGGTTAACACTTTAAATGGCGAATGGATTACCATGCAATCTCCAGCAACAACCGAATGCGTTACATATAATCACAATGAGAGAGGAAATATTTCTCTGCAATTTACGCTTGACGGATATGAAAGAGAACAGATATCGCATAATGGAATCAGCTATACCGGCATCAGTTATGCATCCGAAGGCACTATGGCAGAAGTCGGTATGCCCGATCTGCCGGTATTTACCAGATTAATCGCAGTACCTGATCAGGGAGAAATTTCTGCCAGGATCATTGTTTCTGAATATGAGATCATTTCCGATGTGACCATTTATCCTCAGGGAGAATTTCTGCTGGAAAACGAGCCGGAACGGGATGCGTTTTGTCTTAATGAAAACTATTATCAAACGGGCGGTCTATACCCGGAAAGTCCTGTAATGCTTGGCGAACCGGCAATAATGCGTGATCTGCGGGTGGTGAAAGTAAGTTTTTGTCCTTTCCGGTATGATGCAGCCAGTAAAGAGTTATATGTATATAGTAATATTGAAATTGAGCTGACAGCCACAGAGCGTGAAGGTATTAATGTTAAAATCGGAAACAGTAAATTTTCCCGTTCTCTTGCCGGTCTTTATAAATCTTCGGTTTTAAATTTTGAGGAAATTGCTGCGACCAGAGACGATTTTCAGCAGCCTTCCATTCTGATCATTTATCCTAACGTGACAGGGGTGGGAGGAGCATTGGAATATCTGGCAGACTGGAAACGGAAAAAAGGCTTTGAAGTAACACTGGTACATACGGGCATTACCGGCACGAGTAATTCCAGCATAAAATCTTATGTTCAGAATGCTTATAACACCTGGGAAAATGCTCCGGAATATCTAATTCTCGTGGGTGATGTAAACTATACTCTTACAATTCCCACCTGGTATGATACCTGGAGTGGCGGAAATGGCGTGGGAGATCATCCTTATGCGCAATTAGAGGGCAATGATGTTTTGGCAGATATTATCGTGGGCAGAATATCCGTAGCATCCGTTTCCGAATTGCAGACCGTGATCTCAAAAGCAATAAATTATGAAAGAGACCCCTATTTAACAAATACAGACTGGTATGAAAAAGGGATAATGTTTGCTTATGGCGGACCGGGAAAAATAGCAACCTGCGAGACTGTGGAAGAATATATGAGGTCTTATAATGCGAATTATACCTTTTCCGATATTTATTACAGCGGCTGGGTTTATAACCTTGATCAGGAGTTAAATGCCGGAGCGGGATATTTATGCTATCGCAGCCAGGGAACGGATGCTGGTTGGGGTAATAACAATATAAATGGTTTAAATAATGGCTGGATGCTGCCCTTCGGAGCATTAATAACCTGTTTTACCGGAGATTTCGGTAATTATGGGGCACCAAGCCTGAGTGAAGCATTCGTTTCCGCCGGAAGCAGTTCATTACCGAAAGGCGGTATTGCGGCAGTTGGAACATCCACGGGATTAACCTCCGGATGTTTTAATAATTGCGTTACCCAGGGAATCTTTTACGGGATTTTTGTTGATAATATATTCACGCCGGGAGGAGCACTGCTGAGAGGCAAAATGAATCTATATCTGCAATATCCCAATAATCCTTTGAACCATGTGAATACCTGGTCACATTGCAATAACCTGATAGGGGATCCGTCAATTGATCTCTGGACGGGAATACCACAGCCCATGATCGTTAATTATGCTGAAGAAATTTATGTTGGCACAAATTTTCTGGAATTCAGCATATTGACTGAAGCGGGAATTCCCTTGGAAAATGCCTGGATAACCGTGAGAGGTGAAGATTTCTATCAGAGCGGCTACAGTGATCAAAATGGCATTTATTTTCTTGATCTGGAGGATGCGGAGATCAATCAGGATTATGAAATAACTGTTACTTCGCATGATAAAATCCCTTTTGAAAATGAGTTTACGGTAGTGCAGGCAGCAGTAAATCTTGATGTTGCCCAGATTATCTATAATGATATTGGCGGGGATGGGATTCCTAATCCCGGCGAAGAAATTTCTCTGGAACTCATCATTGTCAATTATGGTTCCGAAGATGTTTCCGATATAGAAGCAGAATTGATATCTTATAATAGCAACATTTCCGTGACAACTGCAGCGTCAAATATCGGTAACATTGCAACCGGTGAATATGTGATAAATTCTGAACTGAGCATTTATCTCGATCCGGCACTGGTTTGGGGAGAAAATTCTCAACTTGATCTGGTGCTGAGTAATGAAAATGATAGCTGGACATTGCCCATATTTATACCTGTGGAAAGTGCTTTATTAAATCCTGTGAATTACGTGGTTGCCTCTGCAAACGGGATACTTGATCCGGGAGAAACTGCGGGAGTGTATTTTAATATTGAAAACCTGGGGCAGATCACCGCCAGCGATGTTTATGGCGAATTATTATGCAATGATAATCGCATTGAAATATTAATCAGTACCGGTTATTTTGGTAACATTCCTTCCGGGGGAACTTTTTCCAATAACGCTGATATGTTTGAAATAGCATCAGGCGATGAGATTATTCCCGGTACGCAGATTACCATTCGGCTTCATTTTACGAATAGTGACGGTTATGATAATATGGTTTCATTTTTGCTGGAAATCGGAGAAATATCTCAGGATGATCCGCTGGGTCCAGATGAATATGGTTATTATTGTTATGATGACGGCGATACCGATTATGAAGACTGTCCCGTTTATGACTGGATAGAAATCAATAATATCGGAACAGACCTTGAGATATTCACTTACGGTGATTCTGCCACTCTGGCAGATGTTGAGCTGCCGCAAAATTTCCATTTCAGTTTTTATGGAATAGATTATGATATGCTCACGGTTGCCACGGCAGGCTGGATCTGCCCTGGAGGCAGCGATGCCGCAGTATTCATGAACTGGATTATTCCCGGACCAGGCGGTCCAAGCCCGATGATCGCTGCCTTCTGGGATGACCTGCATAATGGGAATGGTGACGTTTACAGTTGGTTTGATCCCGCTGAACATCTTTTTATCATTGAATGGGATAATATGGAAAATGAACAAAGCAACCTGGATGAAACTTTTCAGATAATTCTCTATGATGCCGATTATTATGTCACCACCTCCGGCGACAGCAGGATCAAGATACAATATAAGGAATTTGCCAACAGCAATATGGGTGAATATCCCTATCATGGTGCAAATCATGGTCAATATTGCACGGTTGGAATAGAAAATGAAACAGGAATAATGGGCTTGCAATATACTTATAATAATCAGTATCCCACTGCCGCCAAAATTCTGACTGATGAAACTGCTATCTTGTTTACCGCTGCCCCAATCCCTGCAAATGAACCCTTTATAACTATTTCCGATTATGTGATTTATGCCGGTGATGATGAATTCATTGAAGCCGGTGAACAGGTCGACATTGATCTGATGCTGCAGAATATCGGGAATGTTACTGCTCATAATGTTACTATTGAAATTACTGAAGATGATCAGTATATTGAAATAGTGCAGAGCTCAACAACTGCCCAGGATATTGTTGCCGGTGGAACAGTGACCCTGGATAGTGACTTAATAATCTCTGCGCTGTATAATGTTCCTGATTATTACAGTTTTGAACTGGAAGTCCTGATCAGCAGCGAAGCAGCCAGCTGGAACAGGAAGTTAATGCTGACCGCCTATCAGCCCAATTTTTTAACTGTCGATCAGGACAGCATATTTTTTACTTTGCAGCCCCTGGGAACGGGGAGTCATCAATTTACGCTAAGCAATACTGGTAATGTGGGTGCAAATTTTTATATTAGAACTGATGAAACGACTTTGCCGCAAAGAGATATTTCCGGGTCATTGGTTACCATGGATACCGATAGTTTTACCCCCGGCGAAGAAACCACCTGGAATTTTACCGTATTTAATCAGTCACCAGACAGCGAATGGCTCAGTGACATCTGGCTTGAATTTCCCGTAGGGGTAACTGTTATTACTGCCAGTGATATTGCCGGAGGTTCCGGTGGGGATTTGATCTGGGATGACACAACCGGCGCCGGTGTAACCCTGAACTGGCATGGAACAACCTCAAATGGCTGGGGAAATATCCATGATGGAGAATATGCATTCTGGTCTGTTGATGTGCAATTGGGTACAGAGTTTGCCGGTGATATGACAATTGGTTGGATTATCGGTGGTGACGGATATGGAGAAGAACCTCATAGCCTTTCTGGTGAAATTATTCTGCTTTATCCCTTGCGCTGGATGAATCTGGATACTTCTGCCGGATTTCTGGAACCCGGAGCAAGTGAATTGATAACGATTAATTTTGATTCCAATGAAATCGAAACGGGTATTTATACCGGTGACGTGGTGGTCACAACCGATAGCTGGGATACACAAATCATTAATGTCGTTTTGGAAGTGGCGCAAGTGAATGAAGAAGATGATTTATTGCCGAAATGCCTGGAACTAATCGGCAATTATCCCAATCCTTTCAATCCGGAAACTGAGATCAGATTCAGATTACCCGAAGCCGCTGATGTTAGCTTATATATTTATAACATTAAAGGGCAGTTAGTTAAAAAACTTGTTGAGCAGCAATTGCCTGCGGGAACGCATTCAATGATCTGGAATGGAAAAGATGAAAATACCGTCGCTGCAGCAACAGGAATATATTTTTTCCAATTGAAAACCGGAAATTTTGCAGCTACAGGAAAGATGGTATTGTTAAAATAGTGACATATGTCCCCTGGGGTTGATTATCTTATTAATAAAGCACCAGGAGGCATGATGAAAGAGCACGCTAATCATTTAAGCAGATTAGAGTTAAAAAGTTTTGAGGGAGAGTTCTTGTATGAATTAA
>JAIPGO010000067.1 GCA_021736135.1 Candidatus Cloacimonadota bacterium | reverse complement strand
AATTTTTCCTTACTTTTACATTCTTGAGATAATGACTTAAAAAGACCGGAAGTGATTAGCCGTTGTTCTCGCCCCACTTGCGAGTACACCAGCGGTGCAAGTCCAACTTAACTGGTAATTTATTCATACATATTAATACATCTATTTTAAGAAAAACGGGGGGATGCCAGATTTTACTAATGGGGGCGTAAAATTTAACGGTAATTCTTGCTATATGTGGAAAGATTCATTGTTAATCGTTAATCGTTAATCGTTAATCGTAATTCAACCAGGGCAGGGATGCCCTGGAAACGATTCACGAATCACGAATCACCCTGAACGAGGTGAAGCAGTTGAAACCTGTCAGCCGCTTTCTAACCAGTTTATCTGCCTTTTTGTTCCAATAATCTTTTTCCTCCGGATTTAATTTCTGCCAGGCGGCACTTACTGCCGGCATAGCGTTATCAAAGGCAACTGTCTGCGGATTTGTGCTGTGATCGTAAATTTTACGATGATATATCCAGGGATTCTGCCGGTAACCGTCTTTATATCTCAGATCTTTCCGGGTAAAAAATACTTCCTCAAAACTTTTGCCTTCCGACGCTATGATCCAGTTGCGATTGCTCTTCATTCCGCGTCTCCAGGTTCTCAGGGACTCATATTCCGGTTCCGGCTGAGCAAGTATTTCCGTCAGATACAGGGTAAGCCATTCTTCATATTGAGCATCGAGATCTTCTGAAGTGACCAGGAACCATCTCTGGCAATACAATTCATCCCCCAAAAATACGTTTAATAGCTTTTCGCCTGCCTTATGAAAGCTGAAACTTAATTCAGTTCGCCTGCTGACGGTATAGATACTGCCCATTTCACTATCCTGCCAAAGAAACTCATACTCACCGCGTTCCCGGACGTAAAACACCGTTTCCGCCTGGAATTTCTGTCTGCCTTCCGGCAATATATAAGGAGTATAATAATTCAGTTTCCTGATCACACTCCGGTAATTCCGGTCATGGGGATTACTGACTGCGGCAGCATATTTCCTGATCCATTCATTACGAATGGTCAGTGGCGTACGCTTATAATGCGAAACAGGCTCATAAGGGTATTTTTCAACTTCACCATTACGTTTTGTATGATAAACGTTCCCGTTAAATTCACCGTGTATGGTGAAATTAGCTTCGTAAAAGTCAATGGCACTCTTTGAACGATCCATGATAAAAACCTCCGGTTTTTTCGTGAGTCGTGAATCGTGAGTCGTAATAAAACTTCTAATCACGATTCCCATCTTCTTCCGTCACTGATTACCGATCACAGATCACCACTTTTCACGTCTCACGTCTCACGCTTTATCCTTCTTTATTTCATCCCGTCAACCTGATTTATTCCGTTTTATGTGGTATTTCCACATAGCTGTTTTCCCGGATTTGTGATCACTTACCGGTATTACACTTACCGATGTATTGAATTTGCTATGTGGGTAAGTTTTTTTTGGATACAATAGGACAAAAATGTGCTCAGAAGAGCCTGGAACATACTTACAGGTGGTACCCATGTGGCTAAGAAGTGGTATTTCTGTCTCACAACATAACTCAATCCCGCATTATTTTGCCTGATTGAATCTTGTTGTGAGACAGAAAAACCACTTCTATACTACCTGAGTACAACCTGGGTGATGTTTATTTTATAGTCAGTTCCCGGAATCCGGAATAATATAGTGAACGGTGAACGGTGATCGGAAATAGAATAGAAGCAGTAAAAAAACAAATGATGTGAGAATTTAAGAATTTCCATGCTTTCCGCGTTATCCGCGGACGATAACATTCTTTTTCTTTCGCGTATTTTCGCGGCTTTCGCGGTTGAGAGACATTTTATTATCGTTTTTGCCGATTTCCGAACTCGAAAATCGGTCTTTTCTCATTTTCGCATTTTCACATCTTCTCTATTTCGTTTTTCCCGACTCACGAATTATCGTTGCCGGTTAATATATCTCACTTTTCCAAATACTGCTCTTTCTTTCCAGGGATGGTCATGCAATCCGAAACACCAGGCTATTCCGGCATAACTATTGGCATCACGTCCGTCCATTTGATATCTGTTATTAAGCTTTTGCATATATTCCCAGGCCTGCTGCGGACTGGGCGTCCATTCGATAATTTTTTTACCCCAATACATGCGTCGGTAATTATGCATATATCCCGTTTGCAGCATTTCCTGCTGCGCAGCATTCCAGTAATTATCATGCGTTTTTGCGAGTTCCAGTTCTTCCAGAGAATAGATGTATTCCCGTTTATCACCTTTATGCTCAGTTAAGGTTTTCTGGGCCCATTCAGGAACTGCTGCTTCGTATTTATCATAATCAGGAGTAAACCAGATGAAATTTACTGCCAGTTCCCTTCTGACGATCAGTTGTTCCAGAAATGCCGTTTTCGCTTCTGCGGGTGCGTTGCAGTTCATAATCTGCAAAGCGATATCCAGAGGAGAAATCTGTCCGAAATGCAGACAGGCACTCAAACCGGAACGAATCTCCTTATCCGGCTGCAAAGCCAGCAGGTGATAATATGCCAGTTTATCCCTGATAAACAGCTCCAGCTTGTGTTGTGCGGCAACCGCTCCGGGGAGCGCTGAACCATGATCCGGCAGAGAATTATCATTATACAACTGATATACCGACCGACTTTTTTCAGAATATCTATTAACTAAAGGATCATCTTTGCTTTTAATTTCTAAAACTGCTTCCGGTACCGGCACCAGATAATCAGGCAGTAAACGATTAATCTTTGTACGCAAAGTGCGCGCTGCAATTTCGGCTTTATCTGAAACCACTGTGGGAGGCACAATAGTATCTGTATCAATTTCTCGAAAAGGGCATCTCAATTTCAATTTCACGGCATTACGCCACTCGCGCTGAATACGTAGAAATCCCCGTTCCGTAACCAGCAATTCAGCTCCGGAAGCCAGTTCCAGAATTTCTTCCACTATATCCCCAATACGGATAATGAGACCGATCCCCTTTTCCGTTAAAGCTGTTTCCACTTCCTGCAATCCCTGCAGCATAAAGCGGTAATGCCTTTGATTAGCTTCCGGAAAAGGTGTAACCACAAAGCAGACCAGCAAAGGCAGCCTGCGCCTGTTTGCTTCTTCCACCGCAAAATTTAACGCCTGATTAAACCTTACCCGTTGCGCCTGCTGCATCCAGTATAGAACAAATTTTTCCAAATTTTCCTCCCTTACATTCAATAGCATTATAATTATTTATTCGGGTTTTGACAAGATTTTCCGATAATAGCGTTAATCGTGAGTCGTGAGACGGGGAAAACGAAAATGAGAAAGTGTGAAAATGCGAAAATGAGACAAATGCGAAGTCAGGGTCAACCATTGCGGAGGTCTGCGACCATTCGCAAGGTTTTGGTCTATAGTCAGAAGGAGAGTATTATAATCGTAAGGGTTGTTAGGATAAGGGTGCTGTAAATAATGAAATGATCTATTTTTTGAAGCCTGCTCTGGTGCAGGCTGGTGCGGGTGGGATAAAGACGGAAGGCTCTGAGTTCCAGGGATATGGCACGGTAGCGTATATCGTGAATAGCGGCAGCCAGAACGGGAATAAGCAGAATGCGGAAGAGATGGAAGCGTTCAGAGAGTCGAAGTTTTTTAAGATCAATATTTCTCAGTTTTATCGTTTCCAGTTTATTCTTAAATATTTTCTGAAATACGGGCAGGAAATGAATGGTGGTGGCAACGAGAAACGAGATTTCATAGGGGAATTTCCAGGCTCTCAAGGCATGGAGATATTCCTGGAAGGGAACTTCCATCAGCAGTCCGGCAACGAGAATGATGAGGAAGAAACGCAACGAAGACGCAAGGGCATAGTTTAAGCCGATATCGGTAATCTGAATGAATCCCAGTTGCCAGATGATTTCACCATTGCGGCGGAAAAGCAACTGAAAAATGAAGATGATGAGAATCAATCTTCCGATGCGGCTGATTCGTATCCATAATGATTTAATTGATTTCTTATCAGGGTGCTGACTGAAGATGAGCAGGATAGTGATGGCGAGCAGGGCAATCTGAACCAGTGGTCGCTGGTAAATAACCGATAATCCCGTAAGGCAGATAACGAGGACCAGCAAAGCCCGAAGATTAATTTTGAATTTTGAATTTTGAATTTTGAATGGATTTAACTTCTCACGTCTCACGTCTCACGTCTCACTTTTTTACTTCTATGCTGAGGATGAAATCGAAGCCGGGTTGGGGGTAGCCGTATTTTTCTTCGTAATTGACATCGAAGATGTTTTCGAGACCGAGTTTGAGGTTATAATTTTTAAAAGAGCGGCTTAGATAAGCATTATGCAGCCAGTGTGCGGAAATGGTGTGAGATTCACTGACGGAAATATCCTGCCAGTTGGCGGTATATTCCAGGTTTATCTTCCAGGGGAGATTTGCCTTTTCAGAGATGGTAACGATGTTTTGGGGATTCTCATTCAGAGGGCGGTCGCTGCCAGTAGTATAATCCAGATAGCGGTATTCGAGGGTGTGCTCAAGCAGGAACTTCCAATTGAGGGTTGCTTCCAGACCATAGCTTTGCACCTGGTCGATGTTAACGAATATTTCATTATATGGTGAAACATAAGCCTTTTCGACCATATTATCGATCTGGTTATAAAACATGCTAAGCGCTATACTGCCGTTATTAAAGGGTTGACGAGTGGAAATTTCATATTTCCAGGCACTTTCCTCTTTCAGGTTTTCATTGCCTGACGAGGAAGAAAATAATTCATGCAGAGACGGGTAATTGACGTTATTGGAAAAAGCCAGATTATACTGGGCAAAGCGGCAGTCTTCGTAGAAGAAACCCAGGGATGGTTCCAGATGATAGATCCAGTTATTTCTCTGGTGCTGGTGAAAGAACGAAATGCCGCATCCGGCAGTAACAGTTAAGCCTGCCAGCCGGGATTCCAGTTGCAGGAAGGGATTTTGCAGAAGCTGCCAGTTACCTGTCCATTCAGTGTAACCTCCGTTATCTTTGCGGTCATAAGCCTGACGCTCTCCGCGGTAACCGGCGATGAGGTCGTAATTTTCATGTTCCAGGTCATACCTGGCAATAAATCCGATATTATTGGAAAGCAGACGGGAATTGAGAGCGATCAGAGAGTACTCAGGATCCTGGTAAGTATGATAAATATCATCATAACCGTCGTAATATAAATTCAGATTAAGTTTCTGATTCCAGTCAAACTGGAAAATACCGTTTGCACTCATTTGATAGCGTTTCCAATCCACGAATTTTTGATAAGTATAAGGGGGATGAATGCTGAGGGGTATTTCCCGGAAATCCATCCAGGTATAGGAAGCTGAAATACCCAGTTTATGAAAATCCCCAAAATCCCAGTTCAGACGGGTTTGCAGGTCATTTTGCTTTTGGGCGGAATTGTCACGAATGCCTCCATTTTCTTTTCCCTGCGGCTGAAAATCTTCCGAAAGGGGGAAGCCGGCAGTATAGTAATCTGAGAGCGAGACCAGGTAATCCCAGGTATTGAAAGAATGGGCAGAAGAAAGTTGTAAACGCCGGGTATTGTTACGCTGCAATTGCAGAGCAGCTTTCAACCAGGCGTCATTTTGCGGTTTACGCGTGATGATATTAACTACCCCACCCATCGTATTGCTGCCGTAAAGTGCAGAAACGGGACCTTTAATAACCTGAATTTCTTTAATTTCAGCAGCAGGAATAGCACTGAGATCAACGGCATCGAAATATCCACCTCCGAGGGGGCGTCCATCAATCATAACGGTGACGTCTTCTTTGGCAAAACCGCGAATGCTGAGATCGGAACCGCCTTTGCCACCTCGGCTGATATTGAGGCCGCTGATCTCGTCTACGGCATCGGCAAGATTGAGTTCAGTGATAATTTCATCAGATGCCCAGGTTCTGGTTTCAATGTTACCAATCGCCTGGGTAGGTTTTTCGGCAACAATGCTGGCTCCTTCCAGGTGATATTTTACCTTATGAGCAGTTTTTAGGGTGTCCGGCTGCTGGGCGGATAGCAGGATGTGAGCAATAAGCAAAATCAATAAAAGACACAGACGGGACGTCTGTGCTACAGGAGGTTTTATAGCTGTGGGTTTAAACATTAATATTCCCCGGTTTTAATTTACTTGTAGCACAGACGTCCCCGTCTGTGGATTGTTTTATTATTTTCCAGTCTGCAATTGTGAACACCTGAGTTGTCACAGGAGCAAATAATTCTTTGCGGTGAGAAACGATGAGAGCGCCATTTTTGTGTTCCTGCAGTAGCTGCAGGAGTTTTTTCTGCTGTGCATCGTCAAGTCCGGCAGCGGGTTCATCCAGTAGCCAGAAATGGTCAGGATGCAGAAGCAGGGCAGAAAGAACAAGGCGTTGCTGTTCACCGCCGGAAAGCTCCCAGACAGGTTGATCGGCTTTTTCGTTCAGATCAAAATAATTTAGTATTTCTCTTAATTTTACATTTTTAATTTTACAATTTACATTACTCCACAGGGATAGATCGAGGGCTGGTGTGGCGGCGAGGAGATTGGTTTCGGCGGATTGCTTGAGGTAAAGTAATTTGGTTGGGGAAATTATTTCACCGGAATAACCTGTTTGCAGACCACTGAGCAGGCGGCAGAAGGTGGTTTTGCCACTGCCGTTAGCGCCGGTGAGAAGGCTGACGGAATTAGTGGTGATATCCAGGTTGACGTTTTTAAAAATCAGTTTTTTGGGAAAACTAAAGGATAAATTTTGAATTTTAATGGACGAAGCGGACACAGCAGACGCAGCCATTATAATGATAACCGGTATGACGCAAGATCAAGAAAGGCAGGGTCGTGGTCAGCGATGATGATATTTTTGCCTGAGTGGGCATAGGATTTTATCAGGTTTATGATGTGAGATTTTTTTTCGGTGGAAATGCCGTTGCTGATTTCATCGAGAAGTAGTATTTGGGGCTGTAACGTGTAAATAGCTGCGAGAGCGGTGAGTTTTTGCTGTCCGTATGAGAGAGTGGCAGTTTCCTGCTGCCGCAGTTCGCTGATTTTTAGTAATTGCAGAGCATTAGAGATGCGTTCTTCAATAATATCGGGAGACAGACAGAGGTTTTCGGGAGCAAAGGCGAGTTCCTGTTCCACGGTCGGGAAGAATAGCTGCTGGTGTGGGTTTTGCATCACCATCGAGATATGCGGAGCCAGTTCCGGCAGGGAAAGTTTATTATGCTCAATACCGGCAATTTTGATGTCACCTTTCATTTCTCCGTCAATATGCCGCGGGATGATGCCGTTGAGCAGATAAAGCAGGGTTGTTTTACCGCAGCCGCTTTTCCCGGAAACAGCGAGTATTTCTCCTGGTTCAAGGCAAAAATCCAAGCCGGAAAACAGCCAGTTATCCTGAGCATTATACCGGAAAGCAAGCTGCACAACGGAAAGCAGACTCATTGCAATACGATGCGGTTTATATATTTAAGCCAGCGCTGGGCGAAATCATCGGAAGGCACGATCAGGCGCAGGTAGCTCTTCTCGCTATCGCTGATTTGTGTTAAGTAAAGAGCAGGGAGTTCCGTTCTTTTAACGGTTATTTCCGCACCATCGGAAGAATAGAAAGTTAGCTGCTGCCAGTTTTCATTATTGATGTGTCTGCCCAGAAAAGCAGAGACGGGAACTACCTGAAAGTCACCTTTAGCGGTTTTAAGGGAAAGGCTCTGGTTATCCGGGAAACTGGTAAAAGTATGCTCATCTCCGGCGGGGCCTGTAATCTGGAGTATGCCTGCCGGTAAAGACTGCTGCTTATGAAGTAATTGCGAGAGCAGCAGCGCGATTACGATGAGAACTACAAGAATGATCAGGATTTTTTTCATATTCACCTCATGATTTTTTTTAATGGTTTATGCTGATAAAGAAATTCACAGCCGTCAAATTGGAAACTATCGATCTGGAAACTAGTAGCCATAATATCACCGTCAGAAAATTGCAACCGGACAGGTTCGGGTAAATTCTGAAGTAATGTATTGGTTATCCGTTTATATTTTATCGCTTTATATCCATTTTTTTCTGATTCTGCGACTTTCTTGTATCCGCCAAGAATAAAATGATATGGTGTAAAAGATTGCGGAAAACTCTGCTTCTTTTCAATATAAAGTTTTCTTTCCCAACCACTTCGCCAGATGACTATTTCTTCTATGTTTTTAATATTACAGACAGGTGGCAGACTATCCGTTACTGACAGCCACCTTAAATTTTCTTTCTGAATTTCCACCTGGCAAAAAGCAGGGGAAGTAACAAAAGCGCTTATGCCATCTATTCCGCAAACGAGTACAGCATCTGCTTCAATCTTTTCTTCTGCCAAAAGAGTGTTCAGGTTGCCCGGGTGATCAATATAGTGCACCTTATCAATATTTCCCGTAACTTTTATAGATCGGGAATGCAGTAAGGCACTGAATAAAAGTATTAAAAAGATGTACTTTTTCATTGCCAACTGAATTTAAGAGCTGAATCCCATTCCGGTTGAGAAAAATCTATAGTTACCGGAACTGTTTGTTTTATCCCGCCTGTATAATGGATAACTACTTTTAATGGTTCAGATTTCCAATTAGCCAGACTTGTGATTTCGGATATTTTCTCAAATTGACTACGGAAAATTATTGCTGTTCTATCTTTTTGTATATAGGCAATGTTTTTCAACCACATACCACCGGGCATCTGCGGACTTTGCAGAATGTAACCACTATCGGTCTTAACCAGAACAGCTTTACTGAGATAATCTTCATATTCCAGTTGATGGGTTATTCCATCCTTGCCAATCAGGAGATATAAACCTGATAATTCCGGGAAAAACTCCGTTAATAATTGCGGGAAAAAATAACCACTAACTTTTTGAAAAGGTTCCGGCTCCTCAGTTAACTCAATCGTTGTCAAAACAGGTTCTGCCAGGAATACTATATCCGGTCTCAGGAATTCAGGAGAGTCCTCGACCTTTATCTGCTTGATATTGCGAACCCAGTACATAGAAGGCATCTCAGGAATTATCAGCCGGTTATTATCTTCAAGTTTCTCTCCATCCATAAAGAATGCCAGTAAAGGATCATACTTGTTAATATCTTCAGAGGTAAGGCGAGCCAGGTAGTTATCATCAGAAATAAAGACAAGGGTGTAATCATTTCCTAATTTAAAATCTCTCTTTATACATTCTAAACTTATACCATGCCACACATGTTCAATATCCAGGCCATCCTTTTCTTTGTGAGTGATCACCTTTTTCAGTTTGCTCAGGTCACTTTCTGAATCATCGATCTGATACCTGTGTTCACCAGAAACAGCCTCAATAGCTGTCAATCCCATAAAATTAATTAATAACAGCAATATTGCTATCAATTTCTTCATATTATCTCCTTATATAAGCCGGTATTTTTTTAGTTCCAGGAATATTTTCCAGGATAGAATGCCGCCAATAATACCGGAAATCGCGGCAGCGATCAGCGATAGCAAAGCAGGCAGCAGCGGCAGGCGCATCACCAGTAATGTTACTATCAAAGCACCGGTAATATTAGCTCCGGCATTTAAAAGGCAATGCGTGGCAGGTTTCTGCGGATCGTGAAACATCAGCCAGAGCAATTCCATTACCAGAGCTGGTAGAGTATAACTTATCAGTGAAACGGCACCATGCGAACCGAAATAACCGAGACCAACCATCACAAAAGCCTGCGTGATGCCCATCAGCAGAGCGACACCGGTTTTTTTGACTATTGCCAGAAGCAGCACCATCCAGAGCATATATAAACCACCGGCGAGTGAACCGCCAGGTATGAGCAGCGGTGCTGATACCAGATGCACAATGGGGGTGACGACCGGTTTGATCGCCAGCCCCAATGCACTCATCACCGCAATATATAATAGATCGCGGGTAGAATATCTTTGAAGCAGTTGCACACTACTCCCAGACTATGCCTTCAAAAGCGCTGAGGTCAACCGGAAAACTGAATGACCAGTCGGCTTCGTCAGTTCCTGCCCAAGCAGGATTCTCAAAATCTTCCACGTTCTGCCACTGTCCAAAGAATTCCATTGATTTAAGTAGTTTGAATTTCTTCAAAGAGCCAGACATGTTTGCACCTTCGGTGGGGAAAATTGTTTTTTGACTTGAAACCAGCCAGTAACCGTCAGCAAACTGAACTGGAGTATAAGTCTTTGTATAACCATCTACTGCGGTAAAAACAACAGAATCAATAACTGTTACATGAGGCGGTACAAAGCTGTTCAAAGGAATGGCATCTTCCATTACAAGATCATAGTTTTCCACTTGCTGGGTTTCCATGGCATTTAGCTCGTAAACAACGCTGAGCGTATCGTTAATGATCGAACGTACACCACGTGAGACATAGACCATGTCCAAATACTTCACGTTATACGCACCAATATTGAGTGGCTCAAACTGAGGGAAAAACACCTTGTTGTCAATTTCCGGGATGTAGTATCCCTGCACCCAGTTCTGCCAGTCAAGATCATCATAACCACGAGTACGCGCACTGAAACCGTCGGTAGCCAGGGGCCAGAAATAGAAAAGATCGCGGAATTCAGTAGTATCGCCTTCATCATGAACGATGAGATCGGATAGCGCATCCATGGGCACAAACTGCTCAAGCGCATAGGCATAGATAATGTCAGGGATGTTGTTGTTGTTGTCATTTTCACTACAGGAAATGACCATCATCAGGGTAACAATTGCTAAAAAAACAAACAGCATGATTTTCTTCATACTTTCTCCTAAATTTTTATTTAGCAGAAAGGTAGAGATCATTTTTTCTCACCTTTCCAAACACGGGAGGCATAACCGTTTCCAGGTATACCCTATCGTCCTCATTCCCTGCCGCTGTGGTTTAGGAATTTCGGCTCAGTGATTGGTGCAAAAACAGAATATCTTAGCTGGATGTCAAGGGAAGAATAGCTTGAACAATTGACGATTGAAGATATAGGATGAAAGATGAGCATTTTTCCTGATGGGGTTACAGTATAATTTGTTGTCTGTTTTCTGGTTGACAGATATTCCTAAAAAAGCCAGTTTACGTTTTACGAAGTATGTGAGGGAAAGAATGAAAAAAATTGTATTACTGTTTTTATTATTATTAACTATCAGTTTATCCGCTTTTACAATTGGAAATCCGGTTGGTGACCTGAGCTGGACAGACAACAATGGCGAATATCACAGCATCCATGAATTGATCGACAATGGGAGAGTGGTTCTCTTTTTCTGGGGAGAAAACTGGTGAGGTGGCTGCGTTACGGCGGCGCCGCAACTAAATTCATGGTGGAACAACGTTGATCAGGATCAGGTTTATCTGCTCTGCTCTTATGACTGGGGTAATTACTGGTATGACATGCCCTGGACAACCCAACTGGATAATTATTATAATTCTTTCGGAAATGGTTACGTTCCTTATTTTGCAGTGATTGGAGCTGATTACATTTATCTGCATGGCAGCAATAACGTTTCCGGTGCAATTAATGCAACTGAAAATGCCATGACCAATATGGCTAATATCAGCGTTGTGCAGCCGATCGGTAACCTGCTGATGGATGCCAATTCGACTGACACCGTGGATATAAGCAGCACTTTCCTGCATTCACAGGGAACTGCCATGACTTATGAGATTACCGACAATACAAATCCTGACTGCTGTTCCGCTACTCTGGCAGGAATGCTTATTACTCTCAATTCTCAGGTTATTCCCGGTATAACTCAAATTACCGTTACAGCCAGCGCTGGATCACTCAGCGCAGAGGAAACTTTTTCCGTTACCGTACTCGATACGTATCCTGCCCCGCAAAATCCCACAGGTGAAATTGACTTTCCGGAAGTACATTTAAGCTGGCAGGAACCGGATACAATATTACCTATAACTGGCTGGAATGTATATCGTGACAACGTGTTACTGGCTCAATTGCCGGATGAAGAGCTCTCTTATATTGACGTGCCTCCTGCGGGGGATTTTGTATATACTTTCACAACACAGTATATTCTGGTGGAATCAGGTCCAAGTATACCCGTTAATATAAGCATTTATTCTACAACAGGTGACATTGACACCAGTATGCAGATCGATTGTTATGACGCATCTCTGATCCTGCATTATGTTGCTGGAATAGCTCCTCCACAGTATCCTTTTCCCTGGGAGGAATGGCGACTCGAACTGGCTGATGTGGATGGGAATAACGAGATTGAAGCCTATGATGCTTCTCTGTTATTGCAATATATAGTGGAATTAATAGACGAGATTTAAGAAAAAAATAAAGACCCCGGAAATTAAAAAAACCCGGGGTCTTATTTTCACTTCTTTCTATTCACTGTTCACTATTTCAAGAGGATCATCTTCTGCGACTGATCACAATCTCCTGCCTGAAACCTATAGAAATAAACTCCTGAGGCAACAGGATTGTCACTATTATCTCTACCATTCCAGACGGCAAAATGATTTCCCGCAGGCAAGACATTATTTACTAATGTCCTGACTAATTGTCCTTTCACATTATAAATGCTCAACATTGAGTTCTCTGTGTCCTCTGCGATGGAAAAAGAAATTGTTGTTTCCGGATTAAACGGATTCGGGTAGCAGCCCGTAAGTTCCGTGACTGCCGGCAGTACATCTGGTGAAGAATCCGTGGAAATAACATGTAGACTTACCGGAATATGAACGTCTCCGTCAATATCGCCGGAAGAGATCAATATTTCGCAGATATGCACGCCAGGCTCCAGTTCAGTGGCATCTATTGTGAGAGTTATATTATCAATTTCATTACTGTTCAGGCTGCCGCTCAATTGATCAAGAGCTATCCAGTAAAGGGGATAGCTCATGGGAATGCTGCCGCTGACTTCATGGGGTTCATAGCCATAGCCGTCACCGAAAATCGTATATCCGATTTCCACGGCATTACCGATATCTTCTGCAATTGTGACATAAGCAGCAGCAGAAGAATGTTCACCGGTTCGCAAAACACCGGCGCCATTAGGTTCGCTGCCCGTCCAGGTTGTGAGCACGCCTTCGCCGGTTACATCATCCCAAAACATCGTTCTGCCGGGTGCAACATAAAAATCCTGAGCATCAGTTAGTGTTATTCCAGCCGGAAATTGCAGATCAACTTCCTGTACCCATTCGTTATCTGCACTTTCATTATATACCGTGAAATACCAGGTCGCTGTTTCTCCCGGTTCATAATATGGCGTGGAATTGGTCACGTAGCAGTCTGCAACGCTGCGCTCCCGCGGCATTTCCATTCTCAAATCATAAAGAATTGTGCCCCCGCCATTATTGCAAAGCTGCAAAACGCTCTGGAGAATATCACCTTGATAACATTCCAGATTCACAACTGCCGGGTCAACCTGTAAAACCGGTGAAGAAGGTATGCCTATGGGTGGAAAAACAATATTATCCAGCCAGGCGCAATCATCTCCGCTGGAAGATGAATAGTCTTTGAGATATATCCATTCCAGTGTGTGCTGTCCATAGCGGATGTAAAAGGATTCCTGCCCCCAATCTTCGTTGCCGCTCCATTCACCCAGCATCTCGCCATCCACAATAAAGCGCAGTTTATCACCCCCTTCTTCAGAGGAAACTTTTTTGAAAAAGCTTATTTCCGCATCAAAAAGGACGCTTAATTCATATCGCAGAATGCTGTTCTGGCTGTTATTGACTATTCCCGATCTGGCGCAGTAAATTCCTTCATAAGCTTCATCATTTATCGTCCAGTCTGCACTGCCGCCAAATTCCCAGTTATAGGTTTCAAAATCACCGCTTTCAAAATCTTCTATTATCAGACCCACCGGTGACATGAAATCTTCCAGAATTGTGTAATTATCACAAAGACAGATAAGATTGAAAGCAACCGGCGTGCCGATTTCTATCTCGCTGCCTATTTCCATATTGAATATGCCGCTGGCTGTTTCACCTGCTGCAATTTCACCCAGCAAAACTTCCCCTTCAATTATGTTTATGCCATTATTATTACAGGATAGCTGCAATGAAGCTGCCGGAGACAAACTGTGACCCTCATTCAAAATATTAAAACTCACAGCAACATTTTCTCCCGGATCAAGGATCCCGTCATTATCACCGCCAAAGCTGTCATCAATTAAAAGCCCCCCGTAAACTAAAGCCGGGGCATTTACTGAAATTTCAAAATCCGAATTCCACTGCTCGCCACCATCACCGGTCACGGTAAGCATAAATTGTATGATGTGTTGATCAGGTATATTATCAGAAAGACTGAAACTTATGGCATCAATAATTTCGAGGATAGTTTCGGAATTAATAGTACCGATAATTTCCGAGTTATCAATAAAAGTCACGCACGCATCAAGAGTGCTAACCGTAATTTCCACACCGGTAGCCGGTTGAGTACCAAGGTTATGCAGTTCCAGGTTCATGCTGAGCGTTTCATTATAATCTGCCAGTCCATCGCCATTACCCGTAATTTCACTCAGGGTATGAGCTTCATAAATCACGTAAGGCTGGTCGGAAACAACGATGATAACGCCTTCCCAGCGATTATAATTATGCGCTGTGATCACCGCATCCAGAGGCTCAGGTGAAAGCAGCGGATCATCAAGTATAACGTTCACATCTCCGTTACTATTAGTTATTCCTCTACCTAGAAGCGTGCCATCCTGCAAAATTCCTACTCTCGCTCCGGTAACATTTGTGCTGATGCTGATCTCGCTCATGCCGATCTGTACTGCTGCCGGTACGGAAACTTCCATATCTCCGGGAATTGCCGTCCAGATGTCCATCGTGGGATCGCCAAGAAGATTCAGTTCATAACAGCACCAGCGGACCACACTGTCGGAATTGATATAAGCTGCATTATCTTCCTTGGAATCATTATTGGCAGGCCCTATCAGGGTTATATCTTCACCGAATACAGCATCAACATACTGCCGGTGGAAATATTGCGAAGCACCGTTCGTGCTGCCCTGCATGCCCCAGCCATAGCGCGAATTAGCAATGAAACTGCTGGCAGCCGTAGTCATGGTGGTTATCTTTTCACAAAAGCAATCCTCATTATAATATGAACCGGGGCTAAAATCACGGTTATCAAATGCGCCACTGTAACATGCCTGAGAATAAGCAGTATAATAACCGGCAGTGATGCCGTTATTGGTCAGGTTATTTGTAGTAAGGTTACTATTTTCAATATTAAAACAGTGAATGGGATTGCCATGTCCCAGGTGATGCACCATATTGACTCCGGCATTCAGAGCATTATAAAGGTCATTACTCGACCAGTTGTAATCCATCTCATATAGTGTATTCACCGTGATATTATCCGAAAAACCTTCCGTTGTATAGCCATTATGGTTACCGCCTTCGGCTACTTCATTCATGTATTGTCCGCCATAAGTGCCGGGCCAGAGATATTCTCCTATCATCAGGAATTCTTCCAGGTTTTCCTCTACAGGGTTGCTGCCATACATCATCAGTTTGTGAGTCTGCTGTTCAATTTCAGCGGCATTATCCACGCAGATTCTGCCTACGGCAACTTCCGCATAAAGATCAGCTTCATTGCTTTCACCCCACATATTGTCATTATCATCATTCCAGGTGCCGTCCAGGCAGGCATAATACATATCAGCAGGAATATCATAATCGGTTTCGCCACAGTTTACATAAAATCCGCGATGCGGGATCACATCCTGCGCTGCGTTTTCGGGATCACTGTCTCCACCCAGAATAACATAGCTGGTATTCTGATTTTCGTAATAATCAATTATGGCATTTCTTATTGCTTCCTGCTCATCATCTGCCGGATATTGCGTGATTATGTCCGCCGTTGTTAATGCCGCTACGCTGTAACCGCAGCTTTCTTTATACTGGATATATTCAGCAAAATGAGGGAGCAGCTCTTCACTTGTTATCAGTAGAATATCATACTCTTCAGGACGACTGGCCGGTGTCTCCGAATAATAGTCCAGAGCAGATATGTTATCAACAAGATTTGTCAGTCTGACTGCAATTTTGTTATTATGCCGCAGAAGCGACTCAGCAGCTGTTGCTTTACTGTCAACGGCTGTTTTTATTTTTAAAGTAATGCTCTCTAGAAAGCGCGTTTCTCCTGTTAATGGCGTATATTCCACGGGACACACCAGAAATGAAGCCAGTGGATGTCCACAGAGAAAACCTGTATTCGGTTCAGATGTTCTGGTAGCGGGATAATTGCTTTGTCGGGAATAAATTTCACTTTCCCACCTTTCGTAAGGTTGATCATCCATTTTGGAAAGCGGTACAGGTTTTCCTGCCGGTAACAGGCGCAGCGTTCTTACATCTTCATAATATGCAATGCTTAAAACTTCCACGTTTTCTGCGGCAGTACCTGCTTCCAGGAGAATACTGGCAGCAAGCTGCGGCAATGCCGGATCGCCTTCCTTTCCGATATTCAGACAGTTTTCAAAGATCACTTCACTGTAAAGCCCTGCCTCCCTGATCTCCGGGTAGGCAAAATGATATTCTATGATCTCATCCGAAAATAAGAGAATCGTACTAAAAAGCAGTAAATAAAACACAATCTTTTTCATTTCTATCCCCTGATATTTGATTTCTTTATCTCACAATATGCAAGTTATCCTTACGCAAAGGCATTAATTGTTGTCAATCATAATGTTTAGACAACTACGGATTAAGAGGTTTAGGCGGATGGAAGAAAAGCTGAATACCCCATAACTATATCATCCTCTCAATTTTTATTCATCCGTTAAATCCTCTTAATCCGCGGTTGAAAGTCTTTAAAGAAAACTGCGTTTTCTCACATTAACACGGTTAATGTACTCCCAAAAAAAGACCCCAGGCGGAGGGTTGCCCAGGGTCTTGTTTCACGAATCACGAGTTTCGAGTCACATGTCACGAATAATGAGTCATGTTTCCCGAAATTATTTCAATAAGATCATCTTTCGTATCTGATGACAGTCTCCTGCCTGTAACTGATAGAAATAAACTCCGGAAGCAGTTGCTTTTCCACTGCTGTCCACTCCGTCCCAGATTACTTTATATTTTCCGGCTGACTGCACTGCAGAAACCAGTGTCTTCACCAGTTGACCACGGATATTATATATATCAAGTGTCACATCGGCATCCTTTGCCAGTTGATAGGTGATATTTGTTACCGGATTAAAGGGATTCGGGTAGCAGCCCGTAAGTTCCGTTACTGCCGGCAGATCTGCCTGGGGAGCATCAGTGACGATAACGTTTAAAAGAACAGGTACATGCACATCCGCATAAATATCATCGGAAGCAATGACGATATCGCACTGGTGCATGCCTTCTTCCAGTTCAGTGGCATCCAGGGTTATTATTATCGGGTCGATCTCATTGCTATTCAAGCTTCCATCCTGCAGATCAAGTGCGATCCAGGAAAGCGGATATGTAAGCAGCAGAGTATCGCATACCGCGTGCGGATCAGAGCCATAACCATCACCAAATATTGTATAACCAATTTCCATAACGCCAGTAAAGTTCTCACTTATCGTTACTTCCACTTCCGCGGAAGTCTGTTCATTTTGATGCAGTACACCATAATTATTGGGAGTTACTCCAAACCAGGTTGCTAATATGCCTTCCCCGATCTCTTCATCCCAATACATTACGCGGTTAAGATCAACATAGAAATCTTCCGCAGTTACCACGGTAACACCTTCCGGGAACTGGATATCTACTTCCTGCACCCATTCATTATCAGTGCTGAGGTTATAAGCGGTAAATTCCCAGGTCGTTGATTCTCCCGGTTCAAAGATAGTTGTCGAGTTTTCCAGGTAGCTGGCGGACACATCACGTCTGGCCGGATTTTCCGTACGTACGCTGTATAAGATCGTGCCGCCGCCGATATTGCTCAATTGCAGTTCGCTTTGCAGAATCTCTCCCTGACTGCATTCCAGGCTCAGTAAGATGGGATTCACCTGCAATACTGGTGCTGAAGGCACGCCGATGGGCGGGAAGATAATATAATCAAGCCAGGCACAGTCGTCACCGGAAGAAGTTCCTCCGTCTTTCTCATATTTCCATTCCAGGGTGTGATGCCCGTAACGGATGTAATATGATTCCTCGCTCCACTCAATATTTCCGCTCCATTGATCCATCATTTCTCCATCCACATAGAACCGGAAATAATCATATCCGTTTTCGGAAGAAACCTGCTTGAAGAAACTCAGGTTAGCATCGGAAAGAAAATCCACTTCCAGCAGTAGTGAAGAACTCTGATTATCCATAACGTCCCCGCTGCAGGCTGAATTTTCACCTTCCTGGGCTACTTCCGTATCGATGAACCACTCGGCATTTCCTTCAAAAGTCCACTCATAATTACTAAAATCACCGGACTCAAAATCCTCAGATGTGATCCCGATAGAAGTTCGGAAATCTCTGACTACCGTATAATTATCAGCTTCCAGGGTATAATTGAAAGTTATCTGAGTACCCACGTGCATGGTGCTGTCTGCTGTGATTGTATATATGGAATTAACCGGCAGGTGCGAAGTGATCTCGCCCAGCGGATAAGTATAATTTTCTATAGTGATGTCCGTATTAGAGCAGAAGATCACTCCCTGGGCATCTGGACTCGTGGAATGTCCGTGATTTTCATTTGTGATTACGAAATCAATGGTTTCACCGGCATCAAATATCCCATCGCCATCACCAAATTGTGTATCATCAATCATAAATCCGGCAGCGCACATGATCGGTGCATTGAAATCCATACTGAAATAGGATGTCCAGAAATCCCCGACTTCGTCTGTTACGGTTAACGTGAAAAGCACGCGATGCTGGTCGGCAATATCATCACTGATTGCAAGCTCAAATGCGCCTTCCGTCAGCCAGAGCGTATCTCCGGGGACTCCGCCTACCAGTGCTTCCGCACTTGTTATCGTAACAAATTCATCTTCACAGGATATGGTCGCCACCACATCTACTCCGGGATCATTGCCGATATTTTCAAATGTGAGATCAAGCAATACGGATTCACCGTATTCTGCCAGACCATTGTCATTTCCTATGCTGTCATCCACCGTTACGTCGTTATATACTATATAAGCTCCGTCGGGAGGTATTACCAGTATGGGAGTATCAAAACGGTAATAATTCTGTTTGGTGATTACCAGATCCATTATTTCCAGAGGCATCTGCGGCTCAATAGTAATGGTTTGCGGCTCTCCGGTACCTATCTCTGTCGCCAGTATTTCATTATCCACGGAAAGACAAATCAAAGCGCCTTCATCAACGGATACTGTGAAAAAAGTAGCTCCCGATACCAGAACCGCATCATGCATAACCGTCAGATCCTGCGGTACTTCGGAATATACTCTCGTAAAGGCATCACCATGATGATGAAATAGATGATAAGTCACTTCTTTATTTTCAGTGTTATAAGGCCAGGCGCTCTGCTGCAGAAAATATTTGCCGTAAGGATTGGCAAAACACGGCAGTAGGGCTTCTTCGCCCTCATCTCCGTAATCAGGCATGAATTGAGGCCACATATAATCATACATTCCCCAGGTATAAGCATCATTTACGAATGAATATGACACTTCCGAGGCGGCGATCAAACCCAGCGCTCCCTGAGAAAGTCGGTGAAAGGCCTCCGTCCAGCATTCATTGCCCCAGTTATATTTACCAGTCAGGCAGTTTATGGAAAATACGAACGTGAGATCTTCATTATCCAGTCCGCTCAGATTAGATATATTATAGGCAGGTTCTCCCCAGCCGTCTTCTCCGCCATGGTCACGATGCTGGATCATGAAGCAGCCGCTATTGATGTCATTATTAATGTCGGCTGCATTAGAAGTCCAGTCGGTGATCACATTCGGGGTCGCCGGCAGGTATCCCAGCCCATCAGGTCCAAAGTAACTGACCACTTGTGCCGTATTCGTCGCCGTAGACCATACGGTTCCCGGTGTTCCGGCATATATGGCATATTCACGGATGGCATCCTTGCCCAGTTCGTTTACCCAGAAACCATAGACTGCTTCCGAGCAGAGAATGAACCAGCGCTCCGTCTGCCAGCCACCGGCTGATACCGGATGATTATAAAAATCAGCACTGGTCGGAGGATCAGTTTCATAATTCAGCGCCTTGTTGATCATGGTTTCCAGTTCATCAGGATTACGCGCCGTAATGCGCGCATGCGCCATATCTGCCATATCGTTATTATTTACATCTGCATAGATATTATCCGATACACAGTAATTATTCCACATCGGAGAAGCAACTGTCGTTCCGGTCGTTCCGTAATCTCCCAGCAGCAGAAATGCTACTGGCGGGATATCCCAGTCATTATAGGCTTCATTTATGTAATTCTCAATTGTGGTGGCGCTATTAGCGCCGATTTCACTGATCGTAACCACGCCGCTGCGGATGCCCTGCTTATTACGGAAACTGGCGATCGTATCTGCCCAGGCTATAAAATCATCATCATCAGGACAGATGATCAAATATTCATAATCGAGAGTACGACTGCTGGAATGCCGGTTAAAATCTATCTCTGCCAGACTGGCATGATTTATAAAAAGTGAATTATTGATCGGTTCCCACCAGCGGCTGCGTAATCTGTCTTCACCAAAATGTCCGTTGCCACCCTGGAAAGTTACCTCTAGATGAATGTCCGTGATCACTTCCAGCTCCTGCGTAACGGGATTATAACGGAAGGGATTAATAGCTATAGGAATGCAGTCCACTCCGCGGAATAGATCATTCGCTCCCGTTAATACCATCTCGGAAGGATAAAAACTGTTACTGTTATATACATCCTCATTCAGTATATATTCCAGACCGTCTTCGGTTTCCAGAGGAATTTCTGGGGCAGGAGCTATATCCAAACCTGTAAACAATTGTGACCGATAATCAATAATTTTTACACTGGCTGTACTCCCCTGGGGTAATGCTATATAGGTGGACACATTCGGTAGATTAGGCGCTCCAGCTTCAGATGGCAAAATGGTGCCTTCAATTTCCACCTGGTCATAAAGCTTCCCGTTGATCTCTATATCCGCGATATCAAAGCCTTTCAGGGAATAACCCAGCTCCACTCCTGCTTTACTTTCCTGCAAAAGCTCAAGTTTTGTACTATACAACGGACTGTCGAAATCAATCCTTTTCGCCGAAAGCAGCATAATACTGCTTAGAAGAAAAACCAGTAACAACACCTTCTTCATTTATGCCTCCTAAGATAATATTTTTTCTCAAACTATATTAAAGCAATATATGTTCCAGAAAAACATTCCCCCCCATTTTTACACCAGCAATATTAATAAAAATTGATAAAATCGCTCCACCAACGTTTGAATGATGACCAGACTTCTTGAAAAACGGACAGCTCGAAACCTGGGCTAAGCTTCTCTGCGAAAGACACAACTAACCACTAACTAATTTCAAAATAATGATTTTCGTTACTATTCCCTGCAATGGAATCAAAAAAAACTAAACCTGCCCCCCAAAAAATAATAGACTGATATGAACTCCTGATAATATTCAAAATCAGCCTATAGTACCCGCTCACAAAGTTCACTCTGTCCATTATGTCCATATCGTTCATGAAGTCTATTCTCTTTTTTACTCTATCACCCATAATATTTAAACGAACATTTAACTCATTTCAAAACTTTCCACGTAAATCTACTGATTTTTACTCACCATTGCCACATTTCCACCGTTTTTTCACTTAAAACACTATATTATATCATCTTAAATACATTTTCCACCCTAAAGGCAAGGAAGGAGAGACGTTAACTGGCCTTTCCAAATCCATAAAAACACTTAGTTGACTTACTTTCCAAAAATAGAACAGATGTTATAATAAAATTCAATTCAATTCCCGTAGTGGCGAATCATTATTCGCCTATATCTTCCATCCAAATCCTGGATCTATCACCTCAAAATCACTGAGTCCGCAATGAATCACAAATCACGAGTCACACACCACTAACCAGAGCTTTTCGAAGGGGAAAGTGTAGAAGGATAACAGGAACCTGGTGGTATTTGTGAAATCCTATTGCACAAAGTGGATTAAACTATTTCAGCATGGTGCATTTTTTTATGGAACAGGTTATGCCGTTTATATTCAATTTGTAGAGGTAAATTCCGGAGCTTACTTTGTTGTTGTTATTATCTAAGCCCCGCCAAATGACTGTGTGAGTTCCTTTTGACAAGAGTTCATTAGTAAGAGTTTTTACCTCTTGGCCCTTGATATTGTAAACTGCTAGTATAACTTGGCTATCATCCGTAATTGAAAATGAAATTGTAGTAACAGGATTAAACGGATTTGGATAGTTTGATAATGAAAAATGGGTACCAGATAAAAACTGATTTTCGATTCCCGTATTTTGATCAAAATAGAATGCTCCCATATCAGCAATCGTATTATCAGGATCAAAAGGGGATACTGGATTCCCGGCATCTATGCAGGGAGAATTGATCGTAAGATGATAATCCCCATTTTCGGCATCCACAAACAAGGGATCCGAATCCAGATTTCCCGGACCTGTCCAATTGCCCTGAATATCTGAATATGTGACAGAAGCATCTTCATAGATCTGATCAGGTGAATTATCCCAGAAAATACAGTTCGTAACATCAAGAGTGGGATAATATGAAAAATATCCACCACCTTGTTCGGAAGCAGAATTATCTGTGACAGTACAATTTACTAAATCACAAGCACCTTTTTCTCCACTCCAGATACCTCCTCCATATTCTGCTGTGTTACCAGCAATAAGTGTATATGAGATTTCAGGGCTTGAACCTCCTTCAATGCAAATTCCACCCCCGGAATAATTTGCTGTGTTATTTATTATTCTGCAATTTTGAATTAATAAACTTGAGGTGAAATCACAATTAATCCCCCCACCTTCAGATGCGGCAGTGTTCTCGGAGATTGTTACGTTATCTATAACAAAATGAGAATAGTTAAAACAATATAGACCACCCCCATCCATACTGGCACTATTTGCAGTTACGGTTATATCTCTCAAACCGGGTGAAGCATAATAAGAGTATATGCCACCCCCGCAATATGCAGCTCCATTTGTAATGGTTAGATCAGTGATTATTGTTGTTGAGTCAATGATCCCGTTGATTTCATCAAACGAGATCACACTGCCTGAAGAATTTCCATTAATAAAGCAATCATCCTGTCCGCTCCCGATAAGTTTTATCCCGTTAACGCCGGGCCAGAATAGATTTTCATAGTAAATCCCGGCTGCCACATAAACTGTATCATTAATCTCTGCGGCATTAATTCCGTCCTGGATCGTGGGATAATCTGCCGGAATGTTTATGATTGTTGAGTACAAATTTAATGCACATATAATACAAAGAATAAACATTAAAATTCTCATTTTCACCTCCAGTAATTCAGTTGCCAAAACTTTCTCATTTCAGTAAACATCGTGTTTTCCTTCTATTCTATTTGCAGGATAAAACCTGTCATAATGATACAATTTCGTCAATTAGAAAAGCAATATGCTATTCCTCAAGCACTAAATTTAGATCTCGAGTGCATGAAAACACGAAAGCTCGAAAGCACGACTGCATGATTAACTCTTAACTATTAACCATTAACCATTAACCATTAACCATTAACCATTAACGCAGAACGAAGTAAAGAACATTTTCACACGTTCAATATAAATCTTTTCTTTCGCGCTTTTCGTGCCTTTTGCGGTTTAATATATTTATTTCAGGTTATTTCTTAGTGGATAAATGGGCAATACTATACAGTAATATCAATATAACGCCTGACACGGCTAAGGCCATCGTTACAGAAAAAGTGTCTGCTAAAAAGCCTAAAAGCAGGGCAAAAACGGCGGTGATCATAGTTGTCATCTGCGTTTCGGCGGAAAGCCCTGATGCCATCAGTTTATCGGGGATCACTTCTGAGAGCAGATGCACATTTACCGGTCGGCGGTAATTATGAAAAACATATAAGATCAATAGAGCCAGAATGGAAATAAGCGGTAACTTCTGATATCCGGCTATTCCGGCAAAAATCAGCAGCAGTGCTCCTGCCAGATAAGTTATGTTGAGCGCATGTTTGTCTGAATGGAAAAAACCGGTAATTTTAACTGCTTTTGCCGAAGCTGAAACGGTCAGCAGATAGATGAAGAAATAAACTATCCCGATGATCACGGCAGAACGCTGGGTTGCCGAATATAACGTTAAAAACGGTAGACTCAACGCCCAGGCTTTGATCACGGGTTGCAGGTAATCTTTGCTGGCTGTGAAACAGCCGGTAAAAAGCGAGCTGTTCAAATAAATACGTCGATTTGCTGAATGCCGAAAGATCAGAAGAAAGGAACTAATGTACTCTTTAACAACCTGTTTTTTTCGTCCTTTAATGCTGCTTATTTCATCAAGTTCTGCCGGATAACCGGCAAGATTGAGCAGATCAAGTAGATAAGGTACAATCGCTGCCAGAAAGATGTATCGGTAATTTCCGGTGTAGAAAACCAGCGCTGCCGCTAATAGAGCATTCAACGCCGAACCTGCCTGCGATGATGCACGAGTATGTCCATAATAATTAAGTTTTTCACTCAGCCGGCCAGTCATCCGCAAATGTGCCAGGATCAATGCCTTGTGCGTACCGGACCTAAATGCCTCTCCACAGGCAAAAAAGAACATCGCCACGATGAATAATCCGAAACTGGATGTGATACTGAAGATCAGAAAGGATATTATATAGGCTGAAAAAGAAAACAGCATCGACTTTTTCCGACCATAAATATCTGCCAGAAAGCCGGAAGGTATTTCCAGAAAATTAGTCAATATTTCCCTGATGGCATATAATACTCCGATCTGAAAAAAGGAAAGCCCCACCTGAAGGAAAAACAGGATTAGAAATGGCTCAAAGAACCGCAGGTTCTTCAAAAAACCATAAAGCGCAAACCTGGGAAACATTTTATCTTTCATCAATCTCAAAGCCAGAGTAGCTCTAGAATAATGTCAATCAATATCGTGGTTAATGATATAATATCCACTAAACAGCCCGATATCCCTGATACACCTTTTAATCTCATACGTCTTATTAGTTACATTAGTCCAATAATTCCTGTTAAGATATCGCTTTCTTATTACCTGGGAAGTCATTATGATCTTTTATCTATATTCCCTGCTATTCCTTCATCAGCGAAGACACAGATGACATTATTATGTTATTGGTGTCTGGGTTGATGGAGGTTATGGAATTGAAAATGAATTCTGCATAATTGGCAGAATATCAGAGGTGAAAATTTAAATTAGATGGATCAGCAGGGAAATAGGTTAAGAATTTAGTCCCTGTTTATGTGTTAGTGGTAATTCTCAGTAAAATAATTGATCTTTATAGAC
>JAIPGO010000066.1 GCA_021736135.1 Candidatus Cloacimonadota bacterium | reverse complement strand
AAGAGATATTTCAATGAGAGAAATATATGGATTGGAGAAACATTTAAGCGAATAGTAATCTTTTTCGGTACCGCTTGTCCGGACTGTCGGTACCCTCCACCCCGGACAAGCGGTACCGATTCACAAGAATATACACTCAGAACCTTACGACTCTTTGCAAAAGCTTACTGCACAAAATGGGTTTAATTTATTGACTCGAAAATGATAATGGCTAATATTTGTAACAAGAAATTAGTAAATAATTTTGAGTGTTTTGTCCTTTTTTCATAAAACTGGAATGGTGAAAAAATATAAATTTAAAAAAAAAAACTGGAGGTTGATGATGATTCACAGAAAACAATTGATTTTGTGTTTATTTCTTTGTCTTATTTGTTTGATATTTGCTGATCCACCTGAGTTATATCTTCTAACAGAGCAAATATTTGAGGAGGATGGCGTACTGGTTGTGGATTTTGTGGCAGATTCGCTGGTTATTGATAATGACGGTGATGACCTGCTGATCACTATTGTGAATAATGAGCATATCCTGGCTGAAGAAGCAGGTTCGGTGGTCAGCTTTACTGCTTTACCCAACTGGAATGGCAGCGAGACTATCAGTTTCTTTGCTGATGATCAAAATGGCGGTTTTGTGCAGGGATATTTGGATTTTACGGTTCTGCCGGTTAATGATCCGCCGGTAATTGATTTGCCTGCTATTTTTAGTTTTATGGAAGGTGAGAGTCTTGTAGTAAACCTGAATGACTATGTGACGGAAGTAGATGGCGACGCCTTGAGCCTGGAATTTTCCGGTAATGAAAATATCTATATCAATGTATATGGCAATCTGATCATCAGCTTGATGACCGTGACAGGCTGGACAGGAGAAGAAATTGTGTTTTTCACTGTAGATGATGGTATCTCAGCAGCCACGGATTCCGTTATGATCGTCGTTACTCCGGGAAACTGGAATCATGCGCCGGAATTTATCGGTTTGCCGCTGGAACTGACTTTCGAAGAAGATACTCAATTTCTGTTAGATCTGGAACCATATATCTTTGATGCGGATGAGGAGGATGAATTCGTTATTACGGTGCAAAATAATATCCAAATCCAGTACCAGGTAACAGGATTACAGGTGGCTTTTTCAGCGTCTCCGAACTGGTACGGTGTTGAAACTCTGCAGATAACAGTATATGACACCCAGCCGAGTGGAGGTAGAGCCTATGATGAAGCTAATATCAATGTGAATGTAATCCCGGTTAATGATGCTCCAGTAATTGATCTGCCGGTGTATTTCGAGTTTGAGGAAGATCAGGAGTTGATTATATCTTTCGCGGAGTATATTTATGATATTGATGATGATGAACTGATGTTGACCTGTTCCGGTAATGATAACGTTATGATAATAATTATTGCCGGAAATATTGTGCAGTTCACAGCTCCGGACTGGTTTGGCTCAGAGATAGTTACCTTTACAGTCATTGATGAAAATGGGGCTTCTGCCAGCGATGACGTAGAAATAGTTGTTGTTCCGGGAAACTGGAACCATGCCCCGGAAATAAATCTGCCGGCGGAATTAAGTTTTAACGAGGATACGGTATTGACGGTAGATTTCAGTATGTTCGTAAACGATATTGATGGAGATGACCTGGTGCTGGTGAGTGATTATCCGGAAAATATTGCTGTTCAGATATATGGACTGGAAGTGATATTCATTCCTGACCCGAACTGGTTTGGAAATGAAACTATGAGTTTCACAGTTTATGATACTAGCGGTAATAGACTATCTGCTACTGGTGAGACAGATATTCTGGTTATTCCAGTCAATGATCCACCGGTAATTGATCTGCCTCAGAATTTCACGCTTGATGAAGGAGAGGAATTGTATATATCTTTTGCTGACTATATTAGCGATATTGATGATGATGAACTGATGTTGACCTTTTCCGGTAATTTTAACGTCTTTATAGAAATATTGGCGGAAAACATTGTGTATATCTTTGCCCCTGACTGGGTCACAGACGATGACCCGGACTGGGTTGGCACAGAAGTGGTAACCTTTACTGTCACTGATGAAAATATGGCATCTGCCAGTGATGATGTGGATATAGTTGTTGAACCGGGCATAAATCACGCGCCAAGATTATATCTGCCGGAGGAATTCTATATGGATGAGGATACGGAAATAATAGTTGATTTCAACAATATGGTTTACGATGATGATGGAGATGACCTGGTGCTGGTGAGTGATTATCCGGAAAATATTACTGTCCTGATCGATGAACTGGAAGTGACATTCATTCCTGATCCAAACTGGTATGGAAGTGAGACAATAAGTTTTACGGTTTATGATACTTGCGGTGAAAGGCTATCTTGTACTGATACCACATATATTTCGGTTTATCCGGTTAATGATGCTCCGGTAATTGATCTACCCCCTGGTTTCGCTTTTGAGGAGGGATATGTATTTACAATAAATTTGAGTGAATACTATTATGATGTAGATGGAGATTTGTTGGTAATCAGCTATTCAGGCAATGATCATATAAATATTCAAATTTTTGGCTCAATCATTATTCTGGATGCCGAACCGGACTTTATGGGAACAGAAATAGTGGTTTTCACAGTAACAGATGAGCAGGGTGCCTCTGCATCAGATAGTGTGGAAATAGAAGTAATGCCAGGTAACTGGAATCATCCTCCGGAAATGGAATTGCCGGATTATGAGAGCATTATGGAGGATAGCCAGTATCAGGCGGATTTCAGCCTTTATGTCTATGATCCTGATGACGATGATCTGGTATTAACTGCGGATTATGTAGCCAATCTGGACATTTTTATCAATGGACTGGAGGTAACTATAATACCCGCTGCCAACTGGTATGGCGCTACGGATATCACTTTTACGGTTTATGATACCAGGTCACGGGCATCTGCCAGCGATGTGCTCAATCTGGAAGTGTTACCGCAAAATGATCCACCCACTTTGAACCTGCCAGGAAATTTTGATTTTATTCAATCTGAACCACTATATGTAAATTTTAACGATTTCATGGGTGATATAGATGGTGACGTTCTGTGGATATTACCTCCAGCCGGGAATGAGAATATCGGCGTAAGCATAAATAATCCTATTGGAATTGTACAATTCTGGCTGGTGGAAAACAACTGGTTTGGCTCAGAAATGATATCTTTCACTGTCAGCGATGATAGTCTGGCTACAGCTACGGATTCTGTTCTTGTGACAGTATATCAGGGAGCTGTGAATAGTCCCCCGCAAATCAATCTTCCTGCCATGTTCAATTATGATGAAGATACCGAGATCACCCTGGATTTTGCTGCCCTGGGTTATATTTTTGATATAGATGGTGATGAAATGATGCTTTCCGTATCAGGTAATAGTAATGTAACGGTAAATATAAACGGGACATTTGTGACCTTCTCAGCCCTGGAGAACTGGTTTGGAGATGAAGTATTGACCTTTTATGTAATGGACGAAAATAACCAGTTTGATTCCGACAACATGCTTGTGCAGGTTAGTCCGGTTAATGATGCACCAATGATATTTCTGCCGAGGGATATTTTTCTAACCGGAACAACAACTATGGATTTTGAGGAATGTATTTATGATCCTGATGGTGACGATCTGGAACTGACGGCATCAGGTAATATTAATGTAATAATTACTATCAGCGGATATCTGGTTACTTTCAGCGTTATTGATAACTGGACAGGGATTGAAAATGTAATATTTACTGTTGATGATAATCAGGGTGCAACAGGTTCGGATGATGTTAATATCATTTATTACCCGTCTAACAATATAGTGATCAGTAAAATCCTGCCTGCTGGCTGGAACTGGTTTTCGCTGAATGTAACAGGTGAAGAGATGAGTGTAAACAATGTGCTATTATCGCTGAGCGATGCCGGTACCTATATTAAGAACCAGACTCAGTTTGCCAGTTACTATCCCGGCACTGGCTGGTTAGGACCATTATCACAGATCAATAATTACGAATTTTACCGTATTGATATGATCGAATCCGGATTTCTGGAATTTACCGGAGCTCCGGTTAGTGTCAGCGAAATGGTTTATGACCTGGCTCCCGGCTGGAACTGGATATCTTATGCACCCCAGGATGCGGAAACTACTTCCTATGCCCTGGATGGCTTGAACGGAATCGGTTCATATATTAAAAACCAGACATCATATGCCACTTATTATGATGGAATAGGCTGGCTGGGTCCCCTGAGCACCCTCGTTCCTCTGGATGGATATATGCTGAATATGAACAGTGAAGCCCAGTTTATATATCCAATGCCGGAAATCTTGAGCAGAACTTCGTTGAACAATGACGCTGTTGAGGCGCGTGAAAATGATATGACCTGGATTGTAAATCCGCATGACTATGAGTTTAATGGTTCCCTGACGATTTCTTCAGAAACTGAAATTCCCGGTCAATCAATCATTGTTGCTAAAATTGATGATGAGATCAGAGGCGTGAGTACTCTATTAGATTATACTGAGCAAACAGGCAGGAAATACTTTGCTTTGATGGTTTACGGTAACCTGGAATATGAAGAAGGTTTCCAGCTTTATTATCAGGAAAATGCAGATGCTGAACTGGTGGAACTTGATTATGGATTTGCTTTTGAGGCTGATATGATTACTGGTGATTTTATAAATCCGGTGATGATTACTTTACCGGCAACTGGCAATGATGAAGTGATTAAATATACTGATAAACTATCTGTATATCCTAATCCCTTTAATCCGGTGACAAATATCCAGTATGAGATCGCTAAAAGTGGAAATGTTTTACTAGAAATCTATAATCTGAAAGGACAAAAGGTGGAAACTCTGGTTAATGAAGCGGTAGTAGCCGGTAAACATTCCATCACCTGGAATGCGGAAAACATGAGTAGCGGAATATACCTGTTGCGGTATGAAACCGGGGATATGATGGGAATGAAGAAGGTGATTCTTTTAAAGTGAACAGTGAACGGTGATTCGTAACTCGTGGTTCGTTATTCGAGAATTGATAAGATGAGTATTTTTGAATGATCAATATCGGGCTTATCTTGTTTCAACCAGATAAGCCCGATATTATATTATTAGTTCAGGTATTCTTTATAATCCTGGAGATATTTCTGGTGGATTTCGGTGTTGGTGGTGATGATGGTCTCCAGGTCGGGGTTTTCGATATTATTTTCTTTTTCGAGGGCTGCTGCGATCAGGCGGTAGATGTCGGTGTAGTGGATCTTTTCCGCGAGGAACAGACTGATGGCTGCTTCATTGACGGCATTCATGATGGTGGGCAATAGGCCTCCGGTTTCTCCGCATTTACGGGCGAGGAAAAAGAGCGGGAAACGGTCTTTTTCCAGGGGTGCAAATTCCAGGGGCGGCAGGCTTAAGATATCCGTATGAACGATGTCTGCTTCTATATGCTGCGGATGCGTGAGGGCATATAAGATCGGGAGTTTCATGGTGGGTTTGCTGAGCTGCGCCAGGATGGAGCCGTCAGCGAACTGCAGAAAGGAATGAATGATGGAATGCTGATGCAGCACGGCTTCAATCCTTTCATAAGGCAGATCAAAAAGCCAGTGGGCTTCAATCACTTCCAGTGCTTTATTCATCATTGTTGCCGAATCAATCGTGACTTTTTTGCCCATCGACCAAGTGGGATGAGCCAGAGTCTGAGCAACAGTGATCTTTGAAAATTCTGCTAATGGCAACGTTCGGAAGGGACCACCGGAAGCCGTGAGGATAACTTTTTTTATCTCACTGTTCCGGTGCGAAGCCAGGCACTGGAAAATGGCGCTATGTTCGCTATCTACAGGTAATAGCCGTGATCTGGATTTCTGCATTTCTTTTTTAATGAGATGTCCTGCCAGTACCAGGGATTCTTTATTCGCTAATGCCAGGTCTTTTTGAGCACGTATGGTAGTGAGAGATGAAAGTAATCCCGCTGCGCCGGTTATAGCATTCAGCACAATATCGATATCGAGTTCGGTAATTAGCTGCAGAAGCTCTTTTTCGCCGAAATAGAGCCTTAGATCGTCAAGCAGGTGGCTGTCGGGATTAGCTTCCAGAGATGTTATCACCAGATGATCTATATGGAATTCCTGAGCCAGTTTGAAGAGTTTTTTCTGGTTTGTGTGAGCGCTGGCAAGCACGATCTGAAATTTATCGGGATGCGCGCGTACCACTTCCACGGTGGAAGCGCCAATGGAACCTGTAATCCCCAGAACGGCAATTTTCTTCACTAAAATTTCCAGTTAAGGGCGAGACGGTGGGAATTTTCCAGTTCCGGCTGCAAAGCGAAAGCATAAAGCAACTCGAACTGCTGATATTTAATGGCAAGCCCGGCAGTGAAATGATCAACATCATAGCCGGCAAGAAAATCCAGGTTCTTATTGAGTGTAATTTCCGTACCGGTATGGAAATCCAGACTTACGGGATCAAAGGAAACCGTGGCAGCTTCTTCACGTCCTTCAAAGAAAATCTCGCTGCGCAGATAAGTACGGGCAGGAGTTTTTAACAGGGGAAAACGATAGCCGTAACTCAGTTCCAGATTTGTGCCGGGAACCACAGTTTCGTCTGTACCATTACTCCAGAAAATCCTGGTCGTAAAGAAATCACGCACCTGAACAGCAAGCATCAGATCAGAGCTGAATTCTTTGACAATAGCCAGATCTGCTCCAAAACCAAATCCGGTTTCATCTGCCAGTTTGCGGAAAGCAAGCTTGGGCGAAAAACCAACCGTGAATGAGCCGATCTGCTGATAGAAACCGAAAAAAGCGACAAGATCAGAGTTTGTGACGTTATCATAGGCATAAGGACGGTTTTCATTACTGATAGCCAGAGAATCATTTTCGAGTTTGGTAAGCGGGATATCATTGATGGCAATGCGCGCCAGCGAGAGACCGAATTTCTTCTCAGCTCCCCAGATCGCGGCAAAACTGTCATATTTGAGTAAACCCTCAAACTCTTCTGCATGCATAATTTCCAGGCGGTTTTCGGTGGCATACTGCAACAGGGCAGGATTCCACCAGGCAAGACTGGTTGAATTAAGATTAGTAAGCCCCGTGCCACCTAAGGCAAGATTGCGGACGCCTGCCCCGTAATGAAAGATTTCACCGGCGTATTTGGTGGCAAAAGAAGGCAGAGCCAAACAGAGTAGTAACAGAACAGTCATTGTTCTTTTAGACATACGGTTTTTAAATAAGTTCCACATAGTTCCCCACAATTTTTTTCACTTTTCCATCCTCAAATTTGACGGTAAGCAGGGCATTTTTCCCTTTACCATCCACATTTAAAATTTCACCTGTGCCATGTTCGGAATGTTTGATTTTCTGTCCAATTTTATAATGTTTTTCTGATTCGAGGACTACTTTCACAATCTTTACTGCCGGTTTTCTTTTCGGACGTGACGGAGTAAAATAGGCATAAGGATCATAGCGTTCCTCATTAAGAAAGCGTTCATCGAAGTCTTTGATAAAGCGGCTGGGCAGGGTAACGTCATTTCCCATAATGCCGCGGCGCCAGCGCGCTAACGTCATAGTGAGAGTCTTTTTAGCCCGAGTAATGCCAACATATAAAAGGCGGCGTTCCTCTTCAATTTTGGCATCAGTGCCATCCTTCAAATCTTCCTCAATGGAACGAGAATGCGGCAAAAGTCCATCTTCCAGACCGATGATGAACACATGCTCAAATTCCAGACCTTTGGCATTATGCATAGTCATGAGTTTCACCATATCAGCATCATCTTCTGCAGTATCGAGATCCGTCTGAAGAGTGGCAGAATTGAGATATTCGGTCAGGGAAGGAGGATCATCATTCAGTTTCAAATATTCATCATTAAATTCATTGGCACCAGTGATAAGTTCCAGCAGATTTTCCTGCCTGCTGATAAGTTCCGGATCAGTTAATTTAGTTTTACGACTTTTCCTGCCATTTTTTATGGCAAATTGAGCACCGATTTCTGTTTCATCGAGTACTGCTGCCAAGAGGTCGGGAATAGATTCCTGACGTGATAGTTCAGTAAAATTGTGCATCATGGAGCTAAACACTTTAAGCATTTTGGCTGCTCTTGGTTTGAGAAACTCCAGCTCAGATCCCATAACGAGCTTATAAGGATTTTCCTTTCGTAATTCAGCTTCTGCTATCAAGGCTGCGATAGTGGTTTTGCCGACTCCTTTTTGCAAGGAAAGCGCACGGTTTAAGCTTTCCAGATCCAGATGATTCACCAGCAGACGTAAATAGCAAAGCACATCTTTGACTTCTTTACGCTGAAAGAAATTTACTTCCCCATAGATTTGATAGGGGATTTTCTGCTGAACGAGGATTTTTTCCAAAACTCGGCTTTGAGCATTAGTGCGATAAAGAATGGCGCAATCCTGCCAGAGACACTTTTTGTGATATTCATTAAGTTTTTCGGCAATGTAGCCCGCTTCTTCATTTTCATTATCAAGGGCAAGCAGACGCGGCATTTCTTCACTGACCAGATCGGTATATAATTCTTTTTCGTGCCTGGCTGCATTATGTTGAATGAGACTATTGGAAAGGGCAAGTATGTTTTTGTGAGAACGGTAATTACGCTCCAGTCTGATCACTTTCACATTTTTATAATCATATTCGAAATTGAGAATATTCTTGATCGTGGCTCCCCGCCAGGTATAGATAGCCTGGTCATCATCTCCGACCACGCAAAGATTCTGGTGTTCTTGTGCCAGGTAATTGATGATCTTGAACTGGGCATAATTTGTATCCTGGTATTCATCAATCATAATATAGCGAAAGCGTTTATTCCACTTGCTTCTAACTGCCGGATTTTCGTCTAACAGCTTTGCCATATAAGCTAAAATATCATCGAAATCCATGGCATTACGTTTTATCAGCTCTGCCTGATAGAGTTTATAGATACGATACACCTCGTGAGTATAGGGATTTTCTTTATTAAACTCCCAGAAATGTTCCGGAAAGATCAGTGAATTTTTCTGGTTTGAAATAATGCTGCGCACAACACGAGGTACATACTGCTTACTGTCAATATTAAGAGTTTTGTATAATTGACTAACCAGATTCTTTTGATCCTTTTCATCATAGATAACATAATTAGAATTTACCGGGAGAAATTCTGACTCAAAACGCAATATTTTACTGAAGAGCGAATGGAAAGTGCCCACCCAGAGATTCTTTTGAAAAATCCCAAATGTTTCAGCCAGTCTCTGTCTCAATTCCCGGGCAGCTTTATTAGTAAAAGTAACGATCAGAAGATTTTCCAGTCTCACTTTTCGCGTCGCAATAAGATAGGCGGCGCGATAAATGATGCAGCGTGTTTTTCCGGTCCCCGCACCTGCGAGCACAAGTAACGGTCCATCAGTAGCCCGAACAACATCCTGCTGCCCGGAATTAAGGTCTTTTAAAAGGTCGTCTGCTACCATGTTTTGGGACCCGAACGCCAGCCCTCCAGCCTTCTGCCATCGATTTCCACAAAAGCAGACATCTTATAATAATACCAGTTTCCGGGAATTATGGAATCATCAATAAAGCTATCACTCTGACCATCATTAATCGTTCCATCAGCTAAAAGTGCATAATATCCATCAATAGACATGCAGCGGTAAATGTAATAACCGTCTGCATCATCCTGGGATACCCAGGTAATGCTGATCTCATCCGATTGGCTGTGCGAAACATCGATACCTATCACCTCGTTAGGCACGAGTATGTCATTTTCCACCGGATCAAGAGGATTGCTGCGCTTCATAGCACAGCCGCCAAGCAGCATTAGAGCAATCAGAAAAAACAATAAATTTTTCATATCAGAACCTGTAAGTTATACCCGTGGGAGTCACGGATACCTTTTTATTGTGGTAATCAAGGTAAATTTTCTGCCATAGCGAAGTGTTATATTCATCTATGACCAAAAAGGAATCATATATATTATAGACCCAGATCAGCATCCCAAGGCCAAGAAACGCCTGACTATACCGCCAGGGTGCCTTGGTTTTTTCATAATAATCGGTTATATCGCCGATATAATCCGCTTCTTTATATTTATCATAATAATTCATCGCCTGGTCATAGAAATAGAAACTACTGACAAACATGCCCACTTCCAGACCGAGGATGATCTGTCCCTTGGCATACTTTCCGGCAGCAAAATGCGTCCAGCCGGGAATTAAAGCAGACTTAATAATTTTATCCTGATAATGGAACTTATTCATTTCGTAGATCTGCAGTAATTTCTGCCTTTCCAGCAGATCCTGTCGCGCTGCCTGCTGCTGTCCCGGATTCTCCCAGCCATACTTGGCAGGATTGGAGAACTTCTCTATATCGAAGGTTTGTGCATTTAGAATTCCGGAGAAGAGAAGAAATAAAGTGAGAAGGAAGAAGATGTGAGTCGTGAGTCGTGAGTCGTGAGTCGGGACTCGGAACTCGGGACTCGGAACTCGGAACTCGGGACTCGGGACTCGGGACTCGGGACTCGGGACTCGGGACTCGGGACTCGGAACTCGGAACTCGGGACTCGGGACTCGGGACTCGGGACTCGGAACTCGGGACTCGGGACTCGGAACTCGGGACTCGGGACTCGGGACTCGGGACTCGGGACTCGGAACTCGGAACTCGGGACTCGGGACTCGGGACTCGGGACTCGGAACTCGGGACTCGGGACTCGGGACTCGGAACTCGGGACTCGGAACTCGGGACTCGGGACTCGGGACTCGGAACTCGGGACTCGGGACTCGGGAATACAATATTTTATCTTTCATCTTTAATCTTTCATTTTTCATTTATTTACTCTTTCATCATCTGTTCGGAGGCTTTATTCAGGGGCATAATTGAGCGTTCGATGAGGTGAACGCGCCAGGCAAAATAATAGTTGGTGCCGGGACCAAGAATATCTATACGTACTTCATATTTGAATTCGCCAAAGGAAAACATCGCTTTCCAGTCGGAAGTTGTAACCTGGTCTCCGAAAGTGGCTACAAGTTCCCGGTATTTTAGATTTACATTACGGGAGATAATGCCCTTTTTATAATCTCTAATGATCTCCAGAGCAAAATCCTGGGGATTCTTTTCAGCCCGAAGATAGTTTTCCATTCTTTCCCCGCCTTTCCGGGCATCTGCTTTATTATTCAGTTTATAAGCTTCTTCGTAGAGTTTTTTTGCTGCCGCATAATCTTTACGATCTTCCTTTATAGCTGCCTGCTGAAAAATGCTGTCTGCTCTGGCAAATCTGATTTTAAGTTCAGAGGCTGCCTGTATGCCGGCAACCGCTTCAGCATATCCGGGTTTAACAATATAGCAGCGTTCATAAGAAGCTATTGCTTCATCAAGCCTGCCGACAGTTATGAGACTGTCACCGGCAGCAATGAATTGCCGGCATAAATTCTCTATATCAGCAGAAGTTCTGGTTCTAATTTCTTCTGTATAATCTCCAGCTTTCCCGAAATATTCCATCATCTTAATGTAATCGGCAGCCATCATTTTTTGAACACCCCAGAGGTAATAAGTTTCACTTACCTCATTGATTATTTCTTCAAAATAGCTGGAAGGATAGTCAGCATACATCAGAAATTCTGCTATTGCGGTGGCATAGTTTCCGGCTTCCTTATTACGACGGGAATTCTGCAAAAACCAGGGTATCTCCGGATCCATCACCTGACGTGCACTATCAGCTTCTGCACTTTGCGGATATAAATCCCAGAGTCTTTTATAATCGCGATAGGCGGCAACTCTCTGCAACTTCTGCAGAAAGATCCTGATCCTTCCCAGAAGAGCTACCGGAACCAGTTCGGAAGTTTTTATATTATCGGCAATATAGTTGTAATGTTCAAGCTGTAAATCAATATCACCCTCTGCGAAAGCTTTATCTGCCAGTTCCAGGTGTACGTCATCCAGCAGTTTATCGGCACTTTCCGAATTTGCCAGATAGAGCATTCTCTCTGCCAGCGGCAGGTTTTTTCGCGTATATGCCTGCACACCCAGACTATAATAGCTTTCTGACCTTTTTAACTCAGCGATAGTCTCTTCTGCTGAATGTGAATGCCGGGCAATATACTCGTCATACATCAATACTGCCGGAACGTATTTCTTTTGTTTATAATATTCATCTGCATCCTTCAATTTACCGCCAGTGGCACAACCTGCCAAAATCAGCAGGACGAGGAGCAGAGAAAGTTTATATTTCAATTTCCAGTCCATCATAAGCGATTATTGCTCCTGTCGAATTATCGGCAGCAAGCCTGGTTGCCAGTTCATGATGCAGTCCATGGGTTAATACTACTGTTTTTTTCGTCTGCAGCAGTTCCCAAACCTTCTGCGGAGCAGGATGCAGGGCATCAAGTATTACCAGCTCAGCCAAATCTAGAGCAGATGTCAGGGATTTCAGATTCTCGGTATCTGAAGTATAGAGCGTTTTTCTATCTGCTTCAATAAAAATTGAACATGAGCGCATTTCGTTGCTGCTGCCGGTTTCAGCAATTATTTTTCGGTAATTAAGCAGATGGTCATTATCAATTATACTAAGCCAGGGATATTCATTATTTAGCTGAGCAATCGGTAGAATTTCCAGTGCAAAAAGTAATTTTTCCGGGAACAGATAAAACAAAGACAGGCTTTTCTGAAATAGTTCTATATTTTCCGGCAGAAATAATTTCAGTTTTCTGGTACGTTTTCGAATGTGGAAAAGCTGCAGCAGCATATAAATCCCGCTGCTGTGATCAGGATGAAAATGGGTAATGATCACTGCTTCTATTTCATCAACATCCAGATTTCTTTCCGCCAGCACTCGCGCCACCGGCTCTCCGCAATCAAGCAGAAAAAGATGCGGAGGATTTTCCAGCAGGATACTGCTGAGATTTTTACCTGCAGTCGGTTTTCCCGAACCACTGCCGGTTATGGTTAACTTCATTTTAATCCTTACATTCAATATTTTTCAGTTGATTTTTCGTGATTACAACGGGGATCTGATCTAATTTCTTACCTAGAAAGATAAATACTATCGCAAAAAGCAGCGTGGAAAATACCAGCAGGATTTCCGAGTTCATCTGCAGAACCAGGATAGTTGCCAGTACCAGGATAATATTGATAATATAAACAAATACAGCCGTCACTTTTGTGGAACCGGTAGCATTGCCAATGCGATGCGTGCTGTGATCCTTACCTCCCTGCGAAATACGCCTGCCGTCTCTGCGACGGGTATAACTCACCAGCGTGATGTCAAATATGGCAAAGCTGAGCAGCAGAACGGGGATCAGTAGCCAGATATGATTACTCTTGCTGGTTACCATCAGATTTCCGGATAGTATTCCCATTGTCGATAGAAAATACCCGATGAACATACTACCGGCATCTCCCAGAAATATCCGTGCCGGATTAAAATTAAAGGGTAAAAATCCCAGCACTGATCCGGCAAAAGCCATTGACATTAATCCGATTATATTAGTTAAAGGTGCAATATCAGGAGTTTTAGTGAGAAAACTGATCGCATAAAATCCCAGACCGAGAATCCCGCTCATTCCTGCCAGCACTCCATCCATATTATCAAGAAAATTAAAAGCATTCATTAATCCGATCATCCAGAGTAGTATAAGCGGCAGACTCAGCCAGATCGGTCCCATTGTTTCCAGCACGTTGCTGGAAAAGATAAAGAGCAGACAGCTCATAAGCTGACCTAACAGTTTCGGAAGAGGCTTCATGCCGCGATGGTCGTCCCAAAGCCCGACAAATACTATCAGTATTGCACCTGCCAGATAGCCAAGTAAGCGAAAGTTCAAAGCATGCAGATTGGTGGCAATAACAAACAGTGTTAAAATAAAAAAACCAAAAAATACTGCCAGTCCACCCATTAAGGGAACCGCTTCCTTATGTATCTTGCGCGCACAGGGATTATCAACAAAATTCCATTTCTTTGCCAGTTTGATGATAAGTGGAGTAATAAGATATACTACGATGAATCCAAGCACAAAAACGATGGAATATTTATATACTAACTTCATATATCCCTTCTGTTATATTTTCTAAAGAAATCCGTTTACCGCATTTTTTGTCAATGTCAAAAGAGTACTTCTCGCGGAAACCTTGCGGATGGGCGTAAACCTCTGCCAGGGTTGACCGCCATAAACTCCAGTCTACTTTCATTGATCTATTGTCCCTGCCATAAGGTTCACGTGCTGGATGCTCTTTTTGGGGAAGTATAAGTCAACCATTGCGGAGGTCTGCGACCATCTGCAAGGTTTTGACTGAGTGGTTTATTGTCAGCCTTAATTCTAAGCATTTCTCTCTTCACGTTTGATGATCCAAATCTCAAGTAAGAAGAGCAGTATAACGGCAATTAGCAGGTATTTCCAAAGTTCAAATCCATACCTTGCCTCAAAAATCACTTCCTGCCAGTCGGCGGCACAAAATACCAGTCGGTCTCTTTCGGTTTTCTCCATTGGTGAAAAACTGCTTTCCGTATAATCCAGATTTACTGCCAAAGGTATCTGCAAAGCACCTTCCAGATATATTCCGGTATCTTTTAAATTTATTCTCCGGCCTCCCGTTGTCATTTTCGTGCCATCCGTCAGTATTAACTGCTGCGCCTGGGGACGATACAAAGCACCTGTCCGGAACTGACGGTTTCCCGAACCCGCAGAAGCAGTATAACTCAAAGAATTATAGGCAAGTATGGGGAAATTCGCATCCACCAGAAATGGTGAACGCAGTGATGATGCATCAAATAGCCAGAGCAGATTTCCATCCTTTTCCAGTACAACGGCATTGTTTTCCGCGCTGAGCACGCTGTTACCGCTGCCTTCGATCTGCCAGATATCGCGAATTTCTGCCGGTCGCTCTTCTGCCAGTCGTATCGCCACAGGATGAAAACTGTTCACCGCTGTGATCTTCAAACTGGTTTCCGTTGCCAGTAAATCCTGAAATTTGATACTAAACTCAGTCTCCATAAAACTGCGGTAATTTTCATCACTGGTGCGATTTGTAAGAAAAAGAATATTGCTGCCTTCATCACTGAGCTTGCCCAGGATGAAGCTGATACGGGCATCCCAGTTCTGGTAATCCCACACTATTATATTAGTATATCCGGTTAATTTTTCCAGTGTAATATCTGTAGAAAGCAGATGTATGTTTTCCTCTTGACCACTATAGATTTCCAAAACGGTTTTCAGCGCAGTTGGCAACACTTTCCGCGAAGTTATAACTGCCACTTGCGGATTCTGCTCATAATAAAAACTGAAATAAAACCTGTTATCATAGAGCAGACGTTCATCGCGCACACTAACGAAACCCTGATGCCAGCCTGGGCGTTCAACTGGAACCTGAAATCTGTTCCATTGTCTTTGACCTTTTTCCAGGTTAGTTACTCTTTCAGCAATAGTTTTACTATCCAGAGTCAGGCTGCAGATCACATCTGCGGCTGCGCTGCTGCCATGATTAACCACTTCAAATTCAATCTGTCTTTCTATTCCGCGCTCAATGAAGTTATTTGCCAGCCGGGCATTTTCCACACTCAGATTGTTTCGTTCACTTATCGCTGCTGCCGGGATTATAAAAACGGTTGTTTCCAGCTCTTCCGGCAGTTCCTGCGCCTGCATATCCGTTATAAAATATATTTCGCGATTAGGAAGATGACTTTCCATAAGTGCTTTTTCTGCTGCCAGCACTACATCCTTTAATTCTGCTGGTTGACTGGTGATCTTAATTGATCTGAGCAGATCTACATTAAAATCACCATAATTCAGTCCGGCATTCAAATTATTCCAGGCGGATTCCAGAGTAAAAAGGCAGCTGACATCATCACCATTAAGCATCTGCCTAATCTCTTCGGCTTTGCCTAGCGCTTTATCCAGTTCCGTCTGGGTATCCACCACATAATCCATGCTGTAAGAATTATCAATGATTACCGCTATTGCTGTTGGGGGATGCTGGGTTTTACTACGCAGGCTGGCGAGTTTTATAGCCGGTCGGGCTATTGCCAGCACGGTAAAAAGTATGATCAGCATTCTGATGATCAAAAGTAGAATATTGGTAATATTTACTTTTTTCTTCTGTTTCTTCTGGCTCAATTGAATGAAGCGGATAGAACTGAAAATAAGTTTCGGAGGACGCTTCCGGGCAAAAAGATAGATCAGCAGCGGAATTATGGTAGCCAGCGCTAATATTAAGGCGGAACTATTTAGAAAGCTTAGACTAAACATTAATACGTCCTGATTTTAACATGTTTTCATATATCCTGCCACTGAGATAATAAAATCCCAACCCGTAAAGCAGTCCAAAAATAGTATCGATAAAATAATGATAATGACAATAAACTGTGGATATAGTCAAAAGAGTCACTAAAGGTAATAGCAACCAGCCCGTTTGTTTACGGTAATGAAAGGCGCTCAGGTTCACCACTAATGCTACTGCCACATGTGAAGACGGAAATGCTCCGCCCTTGTGCGGACTCATCCGGTAAATAAACGCCATAACATGCGTAAATGGTCCATGACGGTAAGTTTCCGCAAGTTTCATCATGCCTTCCAGATTTCTACCGCCGACCACTGGTAATACGTTAAACGTGAGGTAGCAGACAAAAAAAACAAAAGCAAGCTGAAAGGCATATCGTAAAAAAAGTTCCCGTTTTTTCAAATATACAAACAGGTAAAATACGCCCATAAGATAATAACTGAAATAGGCAAAATGAAATAATTCGCTAAGAAACCAGCTATCATGCTTTAGTCCCCATTCCAGTGCCGGCTGATAACCAAAGATCAAGGCATCAATGCGCATAAAAAAACCATCAATGAATTCCGGGAAAATCGTCCGGTTAAGTGCACTTGTCGCCTCAAAAAAATAAAGAAACAGCGTTATGGCATACCAGTCGCGCAGCAGGCTGATAAATCTGCCCTCTTTATGCTGCTCCCATCTTTCCAGGCACACTACCAGCAGAATGATTCCGCAAAATATTGCCAAATGCTTTAAAGGCTGGTGCAGAAACTCACTGCCTGCGCCATGCAGTATTATTCCCAGAAATATATATAATATGTTCAATATGCAGTAGATCAGCACCAGATAATCTATAGGCCGGTAATTACTTTTTCTCTTCACTCGCTCCCTCTGTTATGTTTTCCCGAATGGCTTTATCATATATGCGGTAAGTTTTATCTATCTCTCCGCCTAAAGTGCGTGACATACGGTTCATCATTACGTTGTTTTCCAGAATCCAGGAAAACTCACCCGTAAGCCACTGGCGTTTGTGATTCATGGCTGTTTCAAAGGAACGCGCATAAAAAGCGATATCCACACCTTTATTTCGGTATGGTTCCGAAACACCCATTATCGGTACGCGTAAACCCGTTATTTTGTTTCTCCAGTATAATAATTTGAAAATACCAAAAGGTAATAGTCTGCCGTTCAGCTTCTTTAAAACAACATTATAATCCGGCAGACATACGAAGGTGCCCATTACTTCTTCACCGCGTTCGGCAATATATACGAATTCCGGCAGGGCAAACTGGATGAGTGTATCAACGGTATGCTTGAATTCATGCGGTGTCATTGGCACATAACCCCAGTTATCACTCCAGGCATCGCGATAGACCTTAAAAACCTTATCCAGAAAATCCTTCTGTTTCTGCTTATCTTTCACGGGAAGCGTTTTGATCTCAAAACCATAACGCTTCTGGGCAAGTTTCCCGATGCGAGCAATTCGTTCCGCGACCGGCTTGATCTGGATGCGGTAAGCATATATATCCATTGACTTTTTAAGTCCCCAGTTCTCAAATAGCTGCTGGTAATATTCCTTGTTCCACACATTCATCAAAAAACTGGGACTGTGATAACCATCCACCAGCAAGCCTATTTCCTCATTTACCGAAAAATTCATCGGTCCGCGCATAATGTCAAAACCTTTTGCCTTCAGCCAGTTGTAAGCGGTATTGAATAGCGCGTCTGCTACTTTCTGGTCATCAATGCTCTCGTAAAAACCGAAAAATCCGATTTTATCATTATGAGTTTTATTGTGCAGAGTATTACTGTGAGCGGAGATCCTTCCCACTATTTTATCATCACGGTATGCCAGAAACAACTGCACTTCCGAATGCTCAAAATAGGTGCCCTTTGCCGGATCAAACATCATTTTCTGATCCATAATCAATGGCGGCACCCAGAATTCCTTCCTGGCATAAAGTCCGAAAGGATACATTATAAATGCTTTTCGCTGTTTCTTCGTTGTTACTTCTGCTATAACAATTTCACTCATTGATAACCTCCATTATTATCAGTTTATATCTCGCCTCGCTGTTTGGAAACAAAGATATTCATTATGCCCATTAATATAGCCAGAACAAACATCCAGCTTACAAAATCACGGTGATATTCAAAAATCAGATTCAAAAAGGGCGGCAGCAAAACTATCAGATACTGCACAAAACGGTATTGCTGGAACTTTAAAAATATCAAAAAGGCTATGATTCCGGTAATCAGCATCGGTAATGGTGAAAAAAACATGACAAGCCCAATATAAGTGAATATGCCGCGCCCACCCTTAAAATGATGTGTCACGGGTAAACAGTGACCCACCAGCATCATAAAGCCCAGACCTAAAAGTGCCCCGTCATTTTTTTCCACAATATGCTGCGTCTGAGGAATCAAGTTCATTATCACTTTCAATATAAAAAGATAGATATATATCTTACTGAAATCCACAAATCCGGAAAAAATACCCAGCGATTTATCCACATTTAAAAAAATGTTCTGTGTATCCGGATGACCTGTTCCAACTTTATAGATGTTCAAGCTGCGAGAGGATTTTGCAATCACCCGCGCCGTTGAAAAACAGCCTATTCCATACGCTAATAATCCCAAAAGTATATAAATTATCGTATCTGACATTTCTCATCCTTTGGTCTGCTGCCAAATATCGCTGTGCCCAGACGCAGCAGATTCGCACCTTCTTCTATCGCAATTTCAAAATCATTGCTCATACCCATGGAATACCACTTGATTTCAAGTTCTTCCTCTTTTTGCAATTCACTTCCAATCTTCATCAATTCACGGAATGAAGAACGAATTTCCCCTTCATGTCCTGTAAATCTGCCAATGGACATTAATCCGCTCATTTTTATATGTGCCAGTTTTCCCACTGCCAGTGCCAGAGATTTTGCCTCGGCTGGTGTAACGCCATATTTGCTGGCTTCTCCCGATGTGTTCACCTGCAATAATATTTCCTGGATTATGTCCAGTTTCGCTGCTTCCTCATCTATCTTTTGGGCCAGATGAAGACTATCAACGGAATGTATCAAAGCAGGTTGCAGCGAAAGCAGCTTTTTCACCTTGTTGCTCTGCAGATGCCCTATGAAATGAAATTCTCGATATAATCCTTCTAAATATGGTATCTTATCCGCTGCTTCCTGTACCTTGTTCTCTCCAATAAATTCTAAGCCTGTTGCCAACGCTTCTTTTATTATTTCCACCGGCTGCGTCTTGGTCACTGCCAGAAGACGAATATAATCTGCATCTCTGCCAGACCGCTTGGCAACCTGACATAATCGCTCTTTTACTTCATCTATCCTTTCTTTTATATCCATATCATTCCAGTCTTATAATTTCAGGAAACTGTTTTATTCATCACCCGATATGTCAAGCTAAATGCCGGAAGATGTGATTCGTGATTCGTGACTCGAGGTTCTTGTTTCGTTTTATCCCATATTGCGCAGCGGAAGTACCCAAAAGGTCAACCTGACACTTACTTAGTTGCTTCTTAATAACAAATCGGCTTATATTGATGATATTATTGAGTACCAAACCACGGTTTGTTCAAGAAATATTCTCTTGGATTTTACCCACTTTGGAGGCTTTGCGGAAACCTTCTTTTTTAATCAGGATAATTATTTTCAATAGTTATAATAACCCGAAAAGATTAGTAACCGGAATAATTGTAAATGAAAAACGAGGTAAATTTACAGGTGTTTCACAAATGTATTGCTGAAAATACCCTCCATGAAATTTAAGCAACGAAAAATATTTGATCAAAGGAGTTCAGCCGATGTCAAAAGTTATCATTACTTTTGTGATGCTCACCTGCAGCAATTTGTTCATGACCTTTGCCTGGTATGGTCATTTGAAGAATCTTCAGCATAAACCATGGATCTATGCCGCTCTAATCAGTTGGGGTATCGCCTTTTTTGAATATCTCATCCAGGTGCCGGCAAACAGGATAGGATTTCAGGTGCTTAATCTGGGGCAGTTGAAAATCATCCAGGAAGTAGTTACACTGGCATTATTCGTGCCGTTTTCCATTTTTTATATGAAAGAAAGCTTTCGTCTTGACTTCCTCTGGGCAGGTTTATGCATTTTAGGTGCCGTATTTTTCATTTTCCGCACCCGGATTTTCCCGACAGGTTAAAATACTATTTCAATAAAACCACCTTACTGGTTTTCTGTTATGCTCCGCTGGTTAATCGGACAAAATAGACTCCGCTGTTATTTTGCGCAGCATCCCATTTAAATGTATGATAACCTTCACTTTGTTGTTCATTCAGCAGAGTTGCATTTTTTTGTCCTCTGACGTTATAAACCTCGATCTTCACATTTCCCGCCTCAGCTAATTGATAAGCAATTGTTGTTTCCGGATTAAAAGGGTTGGGATATATGGAAGTAATGTCTGTTACCGTGGGAACCGTTTCGGTGAAATTGTAATTTATCTGCTCTGCATAGCCGTTTATCTCTATTTCTATTGAAATTGAACCTGATGCATTGTTATTACGAAAATAGGGAATACGTAGAATTTTACCGCATACACTTTCTGCCGAAACAAGTGCCAGTTCATCATTATTCCGGTAATGTAGTGTATTTCCGGACAGGACTTCAGGAGTTCCGGTTTTTATTCCCTCTAAGTCTAGTATCAGATAATATAAGCTGACCAGGTCATTTTCAGTACTGAAATAAATATAACTCTCATCATGTGAAATCGTTATAGTTGCTTCAGAATTTCGTGATCCATCTCTTATCGGCAGTTCATCAATTATCCCTACAACATATTGCAGAATATATGCGGCATCGGTAGCACCGATATTATTATCAAGGTCAACATCTCCCCTGTTCCAGCGCCAGTTTTCCCAGGGTAATGGATCTTCCGGAACAGGATCCAGACCTACTGAATACTGTAATATCAGAGATACATCGAAACTTTCAATAGCATAATTATTATTGATATCGCCATAAAAGACAGTAAAATCACCTTTATATTCATAAGCGCCCATATCCGGCGCTGTTCCCCAGTACTCATCGGATTCCAGGTTAACCAGAATTTCACCGTCATATTCAAAATACTCAGTTCCACTATTAATACAGGGTGAATCAGGCATCAGACGATAATTGTCGTTCAGTTCATCCATAAAAATCGGATTTTCAGCTATATTCCCTTCCAGCCAGTTGGCGGAACCTGAATTGATATCGAAAATCTCAATTCCTTCATATCCGCCTTCTATATCTGACCAGGCAATTGTCACTTCACAGGGAATATTTCCCCACCCGTCATCGATAAAAATTTCCTGTGGAATGTCATTATACATAATACTGTTGATCAGGCATGGATCATTACTGGCATTTATACAATATAGACCTCCACCTTTATTTTCCGCAGAGTTGCCTTCAATTATTACGTTCACCAGGATCGGGTCGTCATATCCGTTCAAAAACAATCCTCCACCATCCTGCAGAGCAGTATTATCAGAAATCACCACATTTGTCAGGTTCGAGTTACTGTTTTGTGAAAAAATTCCTCCACCGAAGCTGTCGGCAGTATTATTTTTAATAATCACATTTTGAAGGTTTATATCAGCCTCAGAGGAATAGATCCCGCCACCCTTTGTCGAGGCAGTATTATTTTGGATGATCACATTTTTCATATTTAAAGTAACCATTTCTTCTCCGGAAATACCACCACCCCTGCTGGCACTGTTGTTTACCAGCTCACAGGAATTCATAATTATTTCTGAATTCCAGTAATAATAAATTCCACCCCCATAACCATAATTTCCAGATGTGTAATTATTCCTGAGGGAAACGTTATTCAGCAGCAGATTGGAAGAAATACAGCAGATTCCACCACCATGCTGGTTTTCATAATTAGCATCAAAAACCACATCTTCCATGATCAGATCGCAATAATAAGCATAAGCCCCACCACCACCCTCATAAGAGTAATTATTTCTGAGCAGGGAAGCTGTAAGATAAGGTGAACAATCTACTCCGCAATATAAACCGCCTCCTGCATCAGCATGATTACCAATGATCTTCAAATTGCTCAATATCGGACTGGAACCGTTATCGCAAAGAATGCCTCCGCCTGAAGTTTCTATATATCCCCCGGTTATGGTAAAACCAGTTAAAACAGAGTTGCGGAATTCACCACTGATAAATTGAACCACACTGCTGTATTTTCCGCCGAGAATGACTGTTTGAGATATATAACTCGTATCCAGAGTTGTATAATACCAGGAAGCAACGGTAATGGCTTTGCCGAGAAAATCGATGGACTCCTCATAAGTTCCCGGTGAAACAATGATCTTATCGCCATCAGCCGCAACATTGATTGCTGACTGGATCATTTCATAATCTTCAGGTACATAAATTGTATCTGACCAGACCAGGGTCATTCCGCTAAATAACAACAAAAATACAAAAAACTTGTTCATAATGCCTCCAGCCGATCACCGATTACCGATCACCGATCACCGTTCACTATTTTAATAACACTACTTTATTAATTTTCTGATAATTTCCGCTGGTTAAGCGGATAAAATATACTCCGCTGTTATACTGAGACGCATCCCAGGTCAAAGTGTGAAAACCTGCCTTTCTATCCTCATTCAGCAGAGTTGTCACTTTTTGACCTTTGATATTATATACGTCAATCTTTATTTTTCCTGCTTCAGCCAGTTGATAGGCAATCGTCGTCTCCGGATTAAAGGGATTGGGATATATGGCATTAAATTGTGTTGATTCAGGAACCGGATCTCCGAAAGTGTAACTGATCTGATCAAGATAACCATTGCCTTCAATTTCCAGGGTGAGCGAGCAGCCAAAATCTGCTTTGCGCTCATAAGGAATGCGTAGAATATTTCCGGATTTACTTATTGCTGTCGCCAGAGCGAATTTTCCCTCATTTTCAAAATAAAGGCAGTTTTCCTGCAACACTTCTTCTTTTCCGAGCTTTAGGTTATCATAATCTATGATCTGATAACTGAGACTCAATATTTCCTTTTCCGATGAAAGATACAGATATTCTTCATCACTGGTGATCTTGATCAGGTTTTCCGTTGCTCTGATCGAGTTCCTCACCGGCAGTCCTTCCAGAATTCCTACTATATATTGCAGGATATATGAACCATCAATGGCATATATATTTCCATCCAGATCAACATCTGCTCTTTGCAGTCGCCATTCATTCCAGGGAACCGGATCTTCAGGAAGCGGATCAAAACCTACCAGGTACTGCAGCAGCAATGACACGTCATAACTTTCTACGGTCAGGTTATTATCGATATCTCCGTAACTGACGAGAAACTCTCCTTCATATTCAAAAGCACCCATATCAGGAGCGATCCCATAATATTCGTTATCTTCCAGATCAATCCAGATCAGATCATCGTATTCAAAGAAAGCTGTTCCGGCATCAATACACAAGGAATAAGGTGTAAGCTCATAATTTCCTCCAGCTGGATCTGTAAAAAGAGGATCAGTATTTATATTACTGGTATGCCAGTAAATACTTGCTGGATTAAAATTCCCTGAAAATCCTATGTTATCATATCCTCCCTGGATATCTGAATATGCTATGAAAATGTGTGACATATTTCCACCTGTATCACTAAGAAAAATCTCCTGGGGCATATTATTCCGGAGAATACAATTAACAAGACAAGGATAATTAGCAAATCCTGTATTATTATATATACCACCACCATTGATCGCGGCAGTATTATCACAGATAGTAACGTTTCTTAATACAGGCTCACTATCAATTTCAAAGCATATTCCCCCCCCACAATAGTCTGCAGTATTTCCATAGATCAGAATATTCTCTAATACAGGTGAACCTTCGCAGTAGATACCTCCACCACTATATACAGCAGAATTATTAAATATTTCCAGATTCTTTAAATATGGTTTTCGGCAATCTTTTAATTTCAAACCACCTCCTGAACCTTCTGTATTATTATTATATATTTTCAAGTTCTCAAAATAAGTCGAATCACAATCGTTACAATATAATCCAGTACTCGAACCGTTGGTCAATGTTATATTACTGACAGTGGCATTGTTACATTCATATAAAGACATTACTCCTGACGTTGATTCCGCATCCAGTATAACAGTATCCATGTCTTCTCCGATGAGTGATACATATTCCGGTAACGAAACAGGATAATATTCTCCTGTTAAAGAGGGACTGTATGTACCTTCTGCGAGATAAATCGTACGAGGTTCATCTTCCGTAGCAATTATACTCATGCAGGCGTACTGGATGGTCTGCAACGGATCCTCACTGGTTAAACCGCCATTATCATTGCTTCCTGCTGGTGAGACATAAAGATCTGCACTTACCTGCTCATAAAGACCATGTAGTATATCGAAGTCAAAACGGTAAACCGGATATGTATGAAAATCAGTAGGATTTAAAACAGTAAAAGTATCAACTATCACTTCCAGGTTACTGCTGGAGTAGATATCGCTTCCTTGTCCACGATTAATTGTATTATTTGAATATATGTTACACCGGTTCTCAGTGCTCATATTAAATACTGGATCCCACTCATAATCACCACTATAATAAAATCCTCCCCCAAAATCAGCATTATTTTCAATGAAATCCACTCCTTCTAGATAAACTTCATCATTGTAGTTAAAAGGTTCGAAATAAATTCCGCCACCTCCGCCTGATGTATTTCCAGAAATACGGGAATCAATGATAGTGCAAATATATTCTTCCATATATATGCCCCCACCCCAATATGAAGACATGTTGTCTGTTACCTCAACGTTATCCATTGAAACTTCAGAATCGTCTATATATACTCCTCCTCCAAAATATTCTGCATAATTCCCGGTTATCGTAACATTATTTAACGTTATCTCTGACAATCTACTGTAAATTCCTCCCCCTTCACCCCGAAGAACAATATTAAATGGAGTAAAGCCATTAGAAACAGTCAGATTGGATATAACGAGATTTTCACACAAAAAAACTGTTATTACTCTCGAAGTCTCTTCGGCATCAATTATCACGTTATCTTCTGATTCTCCGGTAATAGTCAGATGGGAAAAAAGGTTCAAAGGAAATATCTCATGAATTCTGCATAATTGGCAGAATATCAGAGGTGAAAATTTAAATTAGATGGATCAGCAGGGAAATAGGTTAAGAATTTAGTCCCTGTTTATGTGTTAGTGGTAATTCTCAGTAAAATAATTGATCTTTATAGA
>JAIPGO010000065.1 GCA_021736135.1 Candidatus Cloacimonadota bacterium | reverse complement strand
CAGCTGATGGCAAATTTCGGGGGGTCGTCAAAGCGGTTCACAGACGGGGACGTCTGTGCTACAGGAGGATGATATTTACGTTTTAAACCATAATATCGTGGATGTGAATCTGCTTGTAGCATAGACGTCTCGTCTGTGTGTTTTTTTTGCACTATCAGCTTAATGGCAAATTTCGGGGGGTCGTCAAAGCGGTTCACAGACGGGGACGTCTGTGCTACAGGTGGATGATATTTTCGTTATTAACCATAATTTCGTGGATTTATTGAGAATTTCGATTGTACCTCAGGCCCTCTGATGTTATTGTAGGAAATGATTAAGCAACCGAAAAAGCCAGAATTACCTTGACGGATATGAGCATATCCACAGCTTTTAGTAAAAAGAGTTTCGGGAGTATTTTGATGAGAAAAGGAATTTTTATATTTTTCAATATAGTGCTGTTAGTAGCGTTACAGGCAATTACAATCAGCGTACCGGATTTTAATGAACTACAGGAAGATGTCGGCAGATTACAGATACCTGGAGAACCGGCGATACCTTATCTTAACGTACCGGTATTATTAGCGCAGGGGCAAGAAGTTACTTCGGTAAACGTGGAATTTTCAGGAGACAGGCAATCCATAACGTCATATATTCCTCCTGCTCAGATGCCGGTCATTTTATCAGCACAGGATTTTTCACTTACTGAGCCTGATACGGCAATCTATAGCAGTTCAGACTTATATCCTTCCTCAGATTTCAGAAACCTGGGAACGCAGAGGCTTAATGGTTATGATGTTTTGTATCTGCATATCTTTCCTTACAAATATAATCCTCAGAACGATGAGATCTTTTGGCAGAATACTATTACAGTAAATATTAATACTGAATATAATGAAGACCTGAAATCAGCACAGAACCGGAAACTGCTTGCTGGAAACAATCTGCCTCTCAGTCTTGCCGGTATTTATGGTCTGGAAAACCAGGATTCTTACAGAAAAGAAGTAACCGGTAGTTTCCGTACTCTGGCAGATCCCAGCGAACCTTACAGCATGATTTTGATCACCAGCAATGAAGTAATAGACTGGTTTTTGGATTTTCTGCAATGGAAATCTGAGCATGGACTGGAAACCGGAGTTTTTTTTACCGAAGATATTTATGATGAATATGAGGGTGTCAATCAGCAGGAAAAGATCAAGAATTTCATCATCGATGCTTACGAGACCTGGTCAATGACTGGTTCGCCTCTGGAATACGTGATCCTCGGTGGTGATGATGAGATCATTCCCATCAGGGGTGTTTTTATCAATGCCGGTGGCACAGTTGATAATAATCTGCCCTGTGACCTGTATTATTCATGTCTTGATAATGACTGGGACGGAAATGAAAATGGCATTTACGGTGAAGTGGAAGATGATGTTGACCTCGTTCCGGAAATCGCCATAAGCCGCTTACCCGTTGATAATGAACTCGACCTGATTAACTGGTTTAATAAAGTTACTCATTATGTTGATGAAAACACCTATTCCAACAATATCGTTGAAACGCTGGGCGAGTTTCTCTGGGGTAATCCTGATACCTGGGGTGGAGATTCCATGGATCTGCTTCTGGAGCATCTTGACGAACCATTTCATGTGCAGACAATGTATCAGCGTGACGGCACTTATGACGAATATGGCGTAACGCAGTCGATTAATGGGGGCGTGGGTTTTGTTAATCATCTGGGGCATGCCAACGAGTTTTTCGTATTTGGGCAGAACCGCGTCAGCGCTGCTTCCTACAATAATACAGAATATGGATTTGCCTATACACAAGGCTGCTATCCGGCAGCTTTTGATGAATCAACCGGTCAATCCGGCGAATGCATAGCTGAGAATTTTATCATTCGCCCCGGTGGTTTTTTTGGATTTATCGGTAATTCAAGATATGGCTGGGGAATTCCCGGTCAGCCGGCAAATGGACCTTCGCAGCGTTACCACCTGCCATTTATTCAGGCAATTTTTGAACTGGATATTCGTGAATTTGGCAAAGCCCTTGCCTATAGCCGCGAAGTAATGATTGATGCTGCCCTGGAATCTCCTCATCTACGCTGGGTTCATTATGAACTTACACTTTTTGGTGATCCTTCAATTTCTCTCAAAGAACCGGATCCCGATTTTCCCTATATCAATCCACAGCCACCAATTTATTCCGATATTGAGGGTGATGGTGACGGTGCCATAAATCCAGGAGAAACAATTGAGATCAGCATACCCTTAACAGCAGATTTTAATTGGGGTAACGCCGAAGCGGTTTCTGCAGTTATCAGCTTTACTGATCCCACGCTCTCTGCCTCTATAGATTCCGTATATTATGGCTATATCGGTGCCGGTGAGACCATTTCTGCGGCATCATTTTTAGTCCAGGTACCTCAGGATGTGGTCTATGACGCTTACCCATATAAAATTACCGTGAAATGCCCGGTGGGCACTGACAGTGAGTTCAATAAATCTTATGATTATAATTTTGAAGTATCCATTCAGCAGACTAACTGGCCCTGGTTCCTGGCAGAACGCCTTTCCGTAGCACCGCTACTTGCTGATCTTGATGATGATGGTGATCTGGACATTCTGGCTACAACGATGAGCGGTGATATGTATGGTTTAAATATATTTGCCGAAGAAATGGCTGATTTCCCCTGGATGACCGGTGAAACGATCGAAAAACATACAGCTCTGGGAGATGTTGATAATGATGACGAACCGGAAATTGTACTCGCTACCCGCAGCGGTAATATCTATGCCCGCAATCTGGATGGCAGTGTTGCCTGGCAATATGAGCATGGAGCCGATCAACTTTTAACACCTGTTTTAGCCGATATTGATGGTGACGGTCTTTTAGAAGCTCTTAGCCTGGGTATGGATGGCAATCTGCTCGCTATTGATGAAAATGGTAACCTGGAAAACGGATTCCCGATTGTACTGGGACAGCTCGTTTTTCAGGAAATAGCCGCTGCTGATATCGATAATGATAGCGCTGCTGAAATAGCCGTTGCCACTCAGAACGGATTTTTGCACCTTTTTAATTACGATGGCAGCGAAGTGGCGGGATTTCCGGTGGATTTAGGAAACAGTCCGGCATCTGGAACTACTATCCTGGATAATTACCATCTAACACTAAGTACTAATTCTCAACTGCTGGTGATCACTCCAGCCGGCGTGATTATCACGGCAAAGGATATTGACAGCCGCGTTGTATCGGCACCTGTTGCTGGTAATTATGATGCTGACGAGGAACTGGAAATAGCTTTCACTACTCAGTTCGGAGTAGTATATATTTGTGATCAGGACGGCACCGATCTGGCAGGCTGGCCTGTTGATCTGAATTGTTCAATATCGCAGCCACCTCTGGCAGTTGACCTTAATGATGATGATGCTCTCGATCTTATCTGGTTTTCAGCTACCAATACGCTCTATGCATATAATAATGATGGCACTGAAATTCCTTTCTCGCCGGTACCTATAGGATTTAATGATAATTTCCCGGCTTCCATTGCTGACCTGGATGATGATAATGATTTCGAAATCGTATTCTCCACCAGTAACCGCGTTATTGTGGTGGATAGCAAACTGCCTTCCGGCACCTATATGCCTTGGAGCACCTATCGCGGAAATGATATGCGTACCGGATTCTTTGGAGATAACCTTCTCACAGATAATGACCCCGATCAGATCATGAAACCCGTCAGTTGCCTTCTGGCAAATTATCCCAACCCGTTCAATCCCGAAACAGCCATCAGATTTTATCTGGCCGATAATAGTTGCCATACCGTCATTTCTATTTATAATATAAAAGGTCAAAAAATATTCTCCGAAGAATATCAGAACCTGGCTGCAGGTGAACATGAACTCATCTGGAACGGTAAGGATTTAAATAATCACCCGGCAGCATCAGGTATTTATTTCTATAAACTGAACGTGGATGGCGTTAACGGCGGCATCAGACGTATGATATTATTGAAATAGCCTCTTTCTTTCCAAAAAAAGAGCGGGATCGGGCAGTAATGTCCGATCCCTGTTTTTTTATACTTATTTATCTCGTACTTAAGAAATTACAGCAGATTCCGCCGCACATTCTTAAGAAGTTTTGCACATCAAATTTTCCAGTTTGATATTTAAAAAAAATTAATCAGGATGATTAATCTACAAAAAAAGCCGCTGACCAGCAGCGGCTTTTATTTATTGGTGGGCCCAAGAGGAGTCGAACCTCTGACCGTCCGGTTATGAGCCGGAAGCTCTACCAACTGAGCTATAGGCCCTCGTTTTAATTAACGTAAGTGTTAAAAAATTTACCTTCCGTCAACCTGTCAAGCCATTCCTATTTCACATTGAAATTATCAATGAATTTCTGTAAAATGCTGGCTCGAGTGGGGTGCCTCAGTTTCCGTAAAGCTTTATCTTCTATTTGCCGAATCCTCTCGCGCGTTACATTAAAGATATTTCCAACTTCCTCCAGGGTCCTGTGATATCCATCATCAATACCGAACCTGAGCCTGATCACGCGTTCTTCCCGCGGTGTGAGGCTCTTAAGGATCTCATCTACCTGTTTCTTAAGCAATGTACGTTCCGCCATTCGTTCGGGAGAAATAGTACCTTTATCTTCAATAAAATCACCCAGCAGACTATCATCATCGTCATGCCCGATCGGTTTATCCAGAGAAACCGGTTCCTTAGTAATTGACAGAATACTTTTCACCTTTTCCACAGGAATTTCGAGTTCTTCTGCAATTTCTTCCGGATAGGGTTCTCTGCCATATTTCTGTAGTAATTTTCTACTGGCTCTTTTTACTTTATTAATAGACTCAATCATGTGCACCGGAATTCTGATAGTTCTTGCCTGATCGGCAATTGCTCGCGTAATTGCCTGGCGAATCCACCAGGTGGCATAGGTGGAAAACTTAAAGCCTTTACGGTAGTCATATTTTTCCACTGCCCGCATTAGACCTGTATTACCTTCCTGGATCAGATCAAGGAAATCAAGTCCCCGGTTATTATAACGCTTGGCTATGGAAACGACCAGTCTTACATTAGCTTCGATCATCTCATTTTTGGAGCGTTCTTTCATTTTCTCGCCACGCTCAATTTCCTTCAGCAGATCGATCATTTCCTGGGCAGTCATACGCGTTTCCAGTTCCACCCGGCGTATTTTGCGACGGGCATTTTTGATCTTGCGCAGCGTTTCAATAAATACTTCCGGATCAATACCTGTTTCTACGCGAACTTCTTCATAATCTTCTTCGCTTTTACCTGCCCGACGTCCATAAGTGCAGATCTCTTCCACATTATATTTACGGATCTTGCTCAAGCCTTTGATTATCTTTTCGGAATCCTTGATGCGGTCAACCAGGCTCTTTATACGGTAAACCATTCTCTTCAAAAGTTTTTCATTATAGACCAGGCGATTAAAAATGGCATTCACCACTACGCGTTTTTTCTCAATATCTTCCTGATGTTCAGAAATTCCGCCTTCATCATAGTCACCCAGATCAAGCAATTCACCTATTTCGTTAAATATTACTTCCGATTCCTTGATCACATCCAGAAAGGAACTGATCAAACGCTCTTCCTGAGCTTTATCCATCCAGCTTCCATATTCGATCTTGAAGATGTGATCAAGTCTCACCCGCTTTTCTTTATAACGATGATAGAAGTTCTCCATCTCGCGCAGCGTGCTGCCGGACATAAAAACATATTTATTAATATATTTTTGTCCGGACTCGATCTTTTTGGCGATGCGGACTTCTCCCTCGCGGTCTAAAAGCGGTACTCGTCCCATTTCTCCCAGATACATTCTCACGGGGTCATCATAATAGCGCTTGTTCTTGAATTTCTTTGGTTTTTTATTAACCTGTGCCTGCTTGCGGGTTATCTTCTTCTGGGTCTCGTCAATAATCTCTATGCCGCCCTCAGTGAGATCATTAATCAAATCTTCAATCTTTTCCAAGTAAATCGGATCGTTAGGCAAATTCTCATTAATCTGTTTAAAGGTGATCAGATTATTATTGCTTGTGGCAATGTCCTTGAGTTTCTGAACGCATTCGTTATAACTCTGCATCTACGCTCCTTAATTATAAATTAACTTTCCTGTTGCCCGGCTACTGTACTGTCGAATCTTTTTTTTCAGCTCCCGGTAATGCTGCAACATTTCTTCCGTCAATTCCGATTGCGCTAACCGAAGCCGCATCTCTTTTAATTCTAAATTAAATTTTCGCAGCTTCATGTCACGCAGGTTTTCTTCTATATCTGTTTCCGGTTCCGTCATCATCAGGATTTCGGACATTTTCGCCCATGTTTCAGGTTCAACTGCCATCTGCAAAGTTGATACCTGTTGAAATTCTCCTGCATGCTTCACCAGAGTCTCAAATATCTGTTTATATTCTGCTACCAGAAAATAAGTAGCATCTATTTCTTCCAGAACCCGTTCCAGTAGTTCCGGCTCGTCCATTAATATCTTCAGAACCCACTTTTCTTCTACGTATTTTTCGCTTTTAGGGACAGGAATTTTTCCGCTCTCCTGCGTTTTTTTTAAGCGCAGTTCCGAGAGTAGTGAGTTCACTGAAACATCAAAGCTCTCTGCCACTTCATTCAAAAAAAGATCACGGTCAACGTTACTGTCCATCTCTTGAACCAGATTAGTTAGATATCTCACCTTTTCCCGCGTACTAACGCCCAACCGTTTTTCATTTTTAAAAAATTCACATAATCCGCTGGCGTCATCAATTCTTTCCTGTAACGCCTCTTTACCTTCTTTTAAAAGAAAACTGTCAGGATCTTCTCCCGCCGGTAAAGCTACTATACGGCTGGTTAAGCCTGCTTTCACTACTTCCCCGGCCGCTTTTATCCCCGCCTTGAGCCCGGCAGTATCTCCGTCATATATAATATAAACGTTTTGTGTATATCTTCCCAATAAAGAAATTTGCTGAGACGTTAAAGCTGTCCCCAGCGAGGCCACGGAATTAGTGAATCCATGCTCGTAAAGCCTTAACATATCGAGATATCCCTCACTTACCAGAACGTAATCCTGCTTCTTGCCAATATTATATTTTGTTACATTCAAGCCATAAAGTTCATTGCCTTTGGTGTAAATTGCCGTAGTAGGTGAGTTAATATACTTTCCACCCGGCTGATCCTCATCAAGTTTTCTTCCTCCAAAAGCTACTGTTCTTCCCGTTACTGTATGAATAGGTATCATCAGCCGGTCCCGAAAAATATCATATATACCCCGCTCATTACTGCCGAATAATCCTGATTCACCCAAGATCTCACGATTAATGAAATTCTTCAGCAGGTAGTTATGCAGTCCATTATAACTATTCAAAGCATAACCGAACTCAAATTCTTTCTGCGTTGCTGCCGTTATACCGCGATCTTCCAGGTAACGACGCACTCCGTCACCATATTGAACCAGGTTTTCCTGGAAATGCTTTTTAGTAAGCTCATAGATCTGGAACAGGAGATCCGTTTTTGAGCTTTTCCGTTTCTGGCTTTTACTTTCCTCCGGCAGCACAAATCCAGTTAAGGATGCCACTTTGCGTACTGCTTCCCAGAATGACAGCTTTTCATAATCTCTCACAAAAGATACGGCATTTCCTGATACTCCGCAACCAAAACATTTATAAATCTGCTTTTTTTCACTCACATTGAAAGATGGTGTTTTCTCTTCGTGGAACGGACATAATGCCTTAAAGTTGCTCCCTGCCTTATTCAAAGGGATGTAGTGCCGGATCACATCAACTATATTAATGTTTGCCAGCAGTTCATCAACAACCTTAATATCCATTATTTACTCCGCAATTAGTTTGCATACTGTAACGCCATCGCCACCCGCTTCCGGTGCAGGTGAAAAAAACTCTGCCACGTGCTTATTAGTGCGCAGGTAACCACGAATCTTCTGGCGTAAAGCGCCCGTTCCTTTGCCATGCACGATGCGCACATAATTCAATCCGCTCATCACGGCTTCGTCGATCAACTGTTCCACTTCCGGCATCGCTTCTTCATAACGGTAACCCAGCAGTTTCAGCTCAAATCGTGCACTCGGTTGAGGTACACCGCTGCTGTTCATTTCTTCTACCTTTTCCTCTGCTGTCGCCGAGAACAGGTTCTTCAATTTCGTGGTATAATACATCCCGTCCAGATCAACTTTAATCTTATTCCGGCTTATCTCAACCACGATTCCTTCTGTGTCTATATCACGCAAAAATACCCGCTGTCCAATATTAACATCCCGTAACTCTCGTCTGCCTTCCAGTTCGTATTCCAGATTCTCGATGTCCAGTTCATTATTCATCCGGACCACTTTGCGCAGCTCTTCTTCATAATGCTGTTTTCGCTGCTCTCTGTCTCCCTTGCGGATATGATCAATCTCTCCCGTCAATTCCTTCTGCAAAGTACTCAGATATTCTTTGGCTTCTCTACTCGACTGCTTCTTTATCTGCTTCGATTCGGCAGCCAGCTTATCAATTTTCCGCTGCACTTCATCAATCTTCTGACGCAGCAGGCTGCTTTTTAATTCATACTGATAAACCTGCCGGCTTAATTCTTTCTTTTCCGTACTCATCTTCTGGATCAGGTCTGTAAGCTCCACATTCTGTTTTCCAGCCAGCTCACGTGCCCTGTCTATTATTTCGCCACTCATTCCCAGACGCGAGGCTACTTCAATTGCAAAACTGTTCCCTGGCAGTCCCGGAATAAAATGATAAGTAGGTACATGATTTTCCGGATCAAACTGCATGGCAGCATTTTGACAGCGTTCATCACGCTCTGCGAATACTTTTAACGCCGTGTAATGCGTTGTAACCACGCCCAGAACCCCTTTACGGCTCAATGTTTCCAGCACTACCTGCGCTAAAGCACTGCCCTGCTCAGGATCTGTTGCCGAACCTATTTCATCAATCAAAACCAGCACTCTTTCTTCCTGGCAGTCAAGCATTTCTTTTAATCTCGCAATATGGGAGGAAAAGGTCGATAAGGAATTTTCCAGCGACTGATTATCTCCAATATCTGCATATACCGCTTCAAACATCCCTATTTGACTATCACTTTCTGCCGGTATCGGCAATCCGCTCATTGCCATCAGCACCAGCAGTCCCGTAGTTTTCAGCGTTACCGTTTTGCCGCCTGTATTCGGACCAGATATTAAAAGTATCCCAAACTCTCTGCCTAGTTCCAGATCAAAAGGAATAACCAGATCCACGCTGCCAAGAGTCTCAATTAATAATGGATGCCGGGCTTTCAGCAGATTTACAACTGCTTCATCCACTATCTCCGGAGAACTGGCACCAGTGCGGTTTGACCATAAAGCAACTGCATAATAATGATCTATCTTTGCCAGTATTTCCGTATTTGTCTGTAAGCTGCTTTTTTCCGCCAGTATCGCCGTCGTCAGTTCCCGCACGATGCGATATATCTCACTCCGTTCTTCATCTTCCAGCAAATGTACATCATTATTCAGGCTTACCACTTCTGCAGGTTCCAGATATACTGAACTGCCGCTGCCGGATTCACCATGAACTATACCCCTAACAAATCCCGTGGCACTGCGTTTTACAGGTACAACAAAACGTCCTTCCCGCTGGGTGACCACCTCATCCTGCAAATAGCTGTGCGCATTATAATCTTTCAGTTTCTGTTGCAGAACGCTCATTATGCTCTTACGAACCTGTTTCTGACGACGCCGGATGGCATATAATGCTGCCGAAGCATTATCCAGTATATCTCCATCAACTCCATATACTTTATGAAAACGCACCACGATCTCATGCAGCGAACTTAATCCTGATGCCAGCTCATAGAACTGGGGAAAAAGTTCATAACGTTTCTCATCTTTTATGATCTCTTCCGCTGTTTCCTGATTGCGAATGATCTGACGAAATTCTTCAAAATCATAGACCTGTCCGTTATTTTCATAAAGCAGTTGTTTCAGGTCAGTCAGATCCAGGAAGTTATAATGTATTTTTTCTTTTAATAATAACTGGATCTCATCTGTCAAGCGCAGGCGCTGCTCTATGGCAGCTTTACTGGAAAGTGGCTGCAACCTACCCGTTAACATCCTGCCGGCTTCACTTTGACAGTAATCCTCAATATATTTTTTTACTTTATAAAATTCCAGACTTCGGGGATATTTCATTAATCCTTTTTTTGCTTCATTCAAAATTTAAGATTTCAGTTTCCAGAAAATCTGCCAGCGGTTCTATAATTACCTGCATAAATAGTGATTCCACCGTAATCTCTTTTCCCTCAAATTTTAAGGTTTCACGATCAAATATATCTATTTTGCCAATTATCTCATTAAAGGTCTGCTCATCAAGAGAACTTGCCATTGACTGATATAATTCCCTTTCCACCTCTTTGCTCTCTTCCAGACTGCCGGATTCCTGGAACTTTTGGTTCGCTTTCTCCAGCGCTTCCTTGATCGTGTCTCCCTTTACTTCAGAGAGTTTATCCCCTTGTGCCGATATCAATTCATCAAGATGACTCGTTAGCCTGCTGAATCGAAATTGGTAATTCTGTGGGCGTACTCCTCTGCCATTTAAAGATAAAGGTGATATATCAAATATAACCACGATAAACGACAGCAACAGGAAATAGGACATAACCCAGAAAACACCACCCGCTAACCGGTTTAAACACCCTAATTTCAGGGTTGTTACGAATTTCATCAACAGCGTATAGACTACCTGACCGAGGATGATCATTAATATAAAGAACAGGATATAGACTATTACAATTGCCACCAGAGGTGAGATATTCAGTAGTTTCAGAATAAAATCCCTGGCCTGCTCTCCCAGGATACCAATCAACACAAATGTGCCAATATAGGATGCCAGCCGCACGAGTGTCCATAAAAATCCCTTGAATATACCCCAACCCAGAAATCCCAGCATTATTAAGCCTAAAAGTAGATCAATATTCGTCATTCAGCCCCTCCTTTTAATTCTTGATTATCGGCACATTCTCTAGATTATAATAAAAATATAAACAGAGAGCATGCTCTCTGTTTATAAAAAAATCCTCACACAATTTTCATGTGTTCAATTACTTATTGCTTAGGTGATTTCGTACGATTCCCGAAAGCCGCTTGCCATCTGCCTGGCTACCCAGCTCTTCTTTCAGGTATTTCATTACTCTGCCCATATCGCTCATGGCAGTAACTGCCAGCTCATCAATCGCCTTTTTCACTGCTTCTTCCAGTTCCGCATCCGTCAACGGTTGAGGTAAATATTCCCGGATGATTTCCATCTCATATTCCTCAGTATCCGCCAGATCTTGACGCCCTCCCTGAATATACAGTTCCTTTGCCTGTTCCCGCTGCTTTAACTGTCCCTGCAATATCTCCAGAACCGCCTCTTCTTCAAGCTCCACTCGCTGGTCTATCTCAACCTGCCTGATGGCGCTTTTCAAGGTTCGTAAAGCCATCAAACGCTGCTTATCATGTGATCGAAGGGCAGTTATGATCGCTTCTTCCAGCCTGGTCTTTACCATGATTTGCTCCTTCTGCTATACAGACTTACGGTAACGGGCTATCTTGCGCTGCTGCTTCAATGCTTTACGCATCGCAGCATTCAATAAACGACGACGCTCTACTGTGGGCTTCTCGAAATACTGATTCTTCTTGATATCACTTAAAAGCGATGCTTTTTCGCATATCTTCTTGAATCTACGTAACGTTCCCTGAAAGCTTTCTCCTTCTCGCGCTACAACTTTCGGCACTAATATCACCTCCTTTGTTTTTCCATGCATGACATAAATTATAACTATGCTGTTCATGTCAAGATAAATATTGCCCGTATAATCCTTTGGAGTAAATTGAACATATCAATTTGTAGAAAACACAGTTTTCTGAAACTAAAAGCACCTCATCTGAAACCTTCGATTGGTTGCAGACCTCCGTAATGTTGACCCAGAAATTCCCACCGAAAAAACATCAGCATCCATCATTGCATATTGACATTGCGGAAATACCTGGCCATCCACAAGTTCCAGCTTAATCTTTTTCACAAACTTTCTCCGCTTAAAAAGCAGGCTGCTGTTCGCAAATCTCTACTGTACAAGATGAGTGCCAATAATATCAAAGATGAAAGATGAAAGATTTTATCCGTCTAATCCTCTTAATCCGCGGTTGAAAAATCTTCATCTTTAATTATCAATTATTAATCGTTATTCCTCCATCCTTCGTCAATTGCAAAGTATCACTTTGCATTGGGCCTTATATTCTCCATCCGCCTTCATCCGAATAAAATAAACTCCCGAACTGACTCTTGAACCACTATTATCAGTCAAATCCCACTCCGTTGTCTTAATTTTCAATTTTCCATTTTCCATTTTCAATTTGCGCACGCATTGCCCCTTCACATTAAATATCTCAAGGCTTGCATCACCAGAAATATCTTCTCCTCTCCACTCAATCATTGCCTTTCCATCCCGCATTATACCCGGAATGATCGGATTCGGATAAACCATCATCTCCGATGGCTTCTGAACTATTTCGTCAAAATCAATAGGCGTTCCCTGCCATTCAATTGCTCCGATATCAACTCCGTTACCAAATATCCGAGGATTTCCAAAAACATCAGTCTCTGGTAAAATCACATTTTCTGGTAAATCTAATGTTCCTGCATCAATACAGGGCGAATACGACATCAGTGTCTGCGGATACTCTCCTTGACCAACAAACATGGGATTTCCCGAAAAAATCGTTTCAGTATCATAATTTAATGTTGTGGGCCCATTTGATTTGATCTCTGATTCAGTAAAATCGAATAATGAATTTTCAATATTGAGCTCAGTATCAGAAAAATTATAGTCCAGAACAAGATAATCAGTATTATTGTCATAAACTATACAGTTTGTAATTGCAAGGTTAGCCCCACTTCCCAATTGAATTACACCTGAAGGTGATGGAACTTCATTTTCATTATTAGCAATTGTACAGTTCGTTAAATATACATTCTGCCATAGCGATAAACCCAATGAGGTATAATTGTATATCCCCGGGGTCTCATATTGCTTGTGGTTATTGCTCATCAGCAGATTATTGAAATAGAATGACGGATAAGTATATTTACCAATGAGCATAAATATACAATTATTGTTATTTCTCAAGATAAAATTATTCATAACAATCTCTATTGGCTCATCATCATTACAGGCGCTAAGCATGATCACGGTTTTAGAATCTTCTCCATTGCCTATAGCTGTAATATTATTCATATAGATGTTACTGTCAGTTTCAAATAGTATCAAATGACTGGCTGGCTGATTATTTTCAAAGACAATATTTTCCAGAAAAACCTCACTATCAAAATTCCAGCCAATTCTGATCACATGATTGCTGGCACCACTGGAATTGTTTGTGCCTGAATTTATAAATCTCAAATTTTCAAATCTTATATCACCATCCAGATAATAATTATAGGTTATATTTGTTTGATGTTCACCATCAAGGATGGTTGCCTCGCTGGATTCTCCAATTAAAGTTACCCAACCTTTCATCTGGATCGGGAAATATTCCTCTGTCACTCCTGGAGAATATACCCCGTCCGCTAAATGTATTGCGTGGGGATCAATTTCGTTGGATGCAATTTGCTGCATCGCCCAGGAAATACTTTTTAAAGGATCATTCTGAGAAAGACCGCTGTTTTCGTTACTACCCCAGGGTGCCACGAATAGATCACTTTCTATTGGTGTCAACCAGCTATGCTCCATCTCAATCTCAAAACCCTCATCTGTAATAAGAGGGTCACCATACCAGAATTGTATTACTCTATAACCCCAATAATCAAAACTGGTCAAAGTATCAACGATTACGCTTACAGTTCCTTCAAGATACCTGCTACAGATATCATTGCCCATCCCTGCATAATTATTATAAATATTGCAACGGTCTTCTTCATCAAAAGTAACCTCAGAATTATCATTTAACAGTGCAATCCCACCCCCAAAAAAAGAGGCTCTATTATTTCTTATCGTGCATCCTTTTAAGTAAACATTACTTCCGGTGTTTAAGTTAATCCCTCCTCCCTGAACTGTGGAATTACCTTCAATGATGCAATTATCTATTATCAATGAACTTTCAAAAATTATAACTCCTCCACCTGTTTCTGCAGCAAAATTAGGTCCAGTCCAGCCTGATCCATTGGTAAGAGTAAATCCGCTAAGTTTTGTTCCTTCCTCTTCTCCATTCAGCACTATTACGCAACTATTTTCCTGGTTGCCATTAATGATTGTACTGCGAATATAAGTCCGCTCTTCCGTAACTAAATATAAACTCCCAATGACTATCGTTTTGCCGGAATAATTTACATTCTCAAAATATTCACCGGGAAAAACAAGAATAGTATCATCATCAACGGCCTCTGTAATTCCTGCTTGAATCGTTAAAAAGTCACCTGATCCATTTAGATCGACCTCTAAAAGATTACAGTATAATAATACTGGCATGTAAAACAATAACACTATTGATGAAAGATACTTCATATTACCTCTTTTTTTTGACCTGACGTCCCATTTCAGGACGCCAGGTATATTTATTGTATGGGCGAATGATTATTCACCCTTACTTCAACATTATCATCTTACCGTTGATTACATCACTGCCAATTTCAAGCCTATAGAAATATACTCCACTTCCTGCTTGCTCTCCGGTTGCTGTATCTCCATCCCAACTCAATCTGTAGCTGCCTTTTCTGAAAAGCTCATTTGCAAGGATACTAACAATCTGACCTTTCAGATTGTAAATTTTCAACTGTACTTCGGCTTCTTCATCCAGTTCAAAACAGATATATGTCTGCGGATTAAAGGGATTTGGACTACAATAAACATTATATCTAACTGAAGCTGGAAATTCATCTCCTTTCCTAAAACTTATCTGGCTAAATCTCTCCTTAATGCCAGTATAGAGCTTATTTCCTCTAGCTAATCCCGTGCTGTTATCCAAAACAACAAAATCACTTTTAGTACTGCTTCTTTCTCCATCATAAAAAGCAAACTCGATCTCTATTCCTGGTTCTTCTTCCAAAACATAAGCGCAGACCTGGCATAAAGAATCTTCTACTACTTGTGCTCCTTTACAAATACCATTCACATATATTGCAACTTCTTCCGGAATTTCTGCCGGATCAAACTCTACATAGATCGGGAGATAATCAATTTCTTCTTCCCATTCAAAATGCTCTGCCTTAGGACGGATATAGGGTTCGGTTCTACTCCTGCCATCTTGACTACCCTGCCATTGAAAATCTGTTATATCAGTTTCAGGGACAAGAATTACCATATCTGCATAGTTAAACTTGTAACTCGCCGGTATGAACCATGGGTCATTTGTACTATTGCGATTTACACTCCAACTTTGCGTTTTTATCATAAGGAGCTCATCAAGTACGCTTGAGCTTATCGCAGCGGCAGGAGTCTGACTGTCTTCCAGATAATAACCCAGCCAGCTTTCTTCATTATCTGGCAGATCTTCATAAGTATAAAGGCTTTGTGTTCCTTCATCCATTAAATATCCACCCACACTTTGCCAATTATCGGCTCCTACTTTTAATCCCATCCAACTATAAACATCATAACCTGAGCCTGTCACCCAGTTATAAGTACCCGCATAAAGCGTTCCATAGATGATTTCATCATCATCATTCTCATGATAAACAATTATACCCTCCGGCTTTGTTGACCACCAGTTTTCCCATATATAATGTGGAGTAAGACAATCTACATCCTCCACTCCCGTATTAACTCCATCACTGATATTAAGCCGTGGATAGCACATCCATATGTGCCGAGCGGTCGCATAACAGAAGATATCTCTATCTGTATATGGATAGCAGCCAACATCTAATGGTGAATAATCAGATTCTGTTATTGATGGATTACCGGTATCAATACAGGGACTACCCCATAAAAGGTTGTAATCACGGTTAGTATCATCCACAAATAATGGGTCTTCTGTTATAAAATTCCCGGTACCGGGAAATGATCCAAGTTGCGTATTAAATGCACAGCAATAGGTCCAAATTATATCTGTCAGATACGGTCTCTCGATAATACTGTTACTTACTTGAAAGTAATCAGTTCCTGCATTAAATAGATTGTAACTACCATTACAGATCATGGTACATTGATCTATTTCGATTGTATTTGTATATCCGGAATATGTCCTATAAACATTCCATCCCTCAATATTCGCTCTATTATTATACATTAATACATTAGATAGCTTTATTTCAGAGTCACCAGTTGTATATAATCCTCCACCAGTGCCATCGGGTAACAAGCCCCCTGAATAGTAGCCTATCCCTTTATTATTATAGAAAATACAATCTTCAATTTCCAGATCACTACTATTACAGTAAACTCCACCACCAGTATCATAATGTCCACCCTTAATCGTAATACCACTTAATGTTGAACCAGCAGAATTGATGAATGTTAATACAGGATAATGACCCGAGCCTTCAATTATTGAATTTTTCCCGACAATATTCAGATATTTATTACTGACGGTCAACGGTCCTGTATAAGTTGTATTCGTTGATAAAGTGATTGTTGCGCCATTAGCTGCAGCATCAATCTGAGCCTGAATTGAATTGGTTGCAGGATAACACTCCTGAGCTATTGACCACGTATCCGCATCGGATTGAGCATTATATAATAAAGTAACTCCAATGTAACCAGACCTATATTCACCTGTTGTGTTTTCATCAATTTCAATATAGAAATCTACATAAGTGTCTTGTGGATCATAAGTAACATCGATGTAATCCGGGCAGTTATTTATCTGTACAGTAGGTGTACCATCCAAATTATGATTAAATGTATTACAATAATTACTACTTGATGGATACAAATAGTAATGATCAAGCTCAAAACCACCGTATAAACCTATCCCCAGGATAAGTAAAATAACCATAAAACTTATTTTTTCTTTACACATCGTTTTCTCCTGTGTATATTGTTTGCAGTTCATTCGAATTAGCTGCCTGTTCATTCCTAGTGTTCAGGCAGCGCCCTTTCTTTTTGCGATAACATTCAATTCCTCGCTCCAGGGCATTTATCTCAGAAAATAAAGTGTTCAACTTATTCAGAATTCAAATTTTTAACTTATGTTGAGCGCACCGCGCTCATCCATAGCCACTGCAAACCGGCAATATCAACCTAAAGCTATATATATATATATATATATATAGTTACGGTCTTCACTCCTGAGAGAACAATCTCTGTCATCATCCTGTCCTCCTTCATTAATAATCTAACTGTAAACAACGTTTTCAATTATCCTAAATCTACTGTACCAATTTTATTTACAGCAATCTTACTATAAACAATCTCTGTTTTGTGTTCACTTCTGATTACACACATTTTAAGTACACATTATTTCACATTACTACTTATATTTATATAACATATTTATTTATCTATTATTTTAGCTCACATAATCATTGTTTACTCGCTAGCATATAATGCAATCTTAATGGCAATATTACAATAATTATCATAATGACAAGATATTTATTACCGCTATGTCAATTACCCGGTAATATTCTATTAATTGTTATTCACACATTATTCAGTAATGTATTTTCATATAAAGATAGTCCTCAGCTTGCCCAATTATAATGGCATATCCCTGTGCTAATGATCATCAGTTAAAATCACTTATATAACTAAAAAAGATCTTACGACGACTTTGCAAAATCAAAACCTGTGTATAGATATACCTCTCCCTTTTAGTGATATTATGCCAAACCATCGTTAATTCTCAATAGCCAATTAATCATTAACAAATCAACTAACTATTTTATCTCATTTCCAGTCAAGTTTTTTGCATTTTTTTTATTGACCACCTTACACTCGGCTGCGTTTAATTGTATTAACGTATTTAACACAAAATAAACTCGAAGATGTGAAGATGTAAAAATGAGACAAATTAAAAATTAAAGAAATATTCAATCCGTCTAATCTTCTTAATCCGCGGTTGATAATCTTCTCTTTTCAATCGCATTAAGGGGCCTTATTGCACTCCGAATAATCTTCACTGGGTTCATGAGTAAGACGTGAGACGAAAATGTGAAGTTAATATAAACACTTCTCTCTGTTCCCTTTGTGTCCTCTGTGTTGAAAAATTTTTCGCGCCTTTCGCGGTTGAAAAAATCTTCGTATTCAATTCTCTATTTTAACCCATAACACTCCATTCCCGTGTTTAACAGCATATCCCCGATAATCACTAATCAATACCCAGCGTTTTTGCCATAAAAAACCAGTTGCACCAGAAATTCGGTAGTATCAGTTTACGTCGTTACTATTGCGGAGGTCATTCGCAATGTAACTTGGCTGGTATAAATACTAAAAGCTCTCACAGCATTTTGTGAGAGCCTTTATCTTAAAAATTTTAACCTTTATTCTTTATCACATGTAAGCGGCATCAGGCAAAGGTCGAAGCAGGTGTTCAGCTCTTTCACAGCGCGCACGTCATCTGCTCTGCGGATGGGTGTGGTCAAGGGTGCATCATGCAGAGTCTGGGGTGATGTTTTGGCTTCCTCTGCTATGTCTATCATTGCCTGAATAAAATCATCAAGCGTTTCCATGCTTTCTGTTTCGGTAGGTTCAATCATAATAGCTTCCGGAACGATGAGCGGAAAATAGATGGTAGGCGCATGATAGCCTTTATCTAAAAGACGCTTGGCTATATCTATTGTATGCACGCCATATTCCTTTTTCTGCCACTGACCGCTGGCCACGAATTCGTGCATACAATTATCGTTATAGGGCACGTAATAATATTTTTCCAGTTTACGCATCAGGTAATTGGCATTAATGACGGCATTTTCGGAAACTCTTTTCACGCCTTCCGTACCCAGCATCTTGAAATAGAACCAGGCGCGGACGTTTACCAGGAAATTACCGTAGAAAGCCTGCACTTTTCCCATCGAAGTAGCAGCATGGCTATCATCAAGATAATAATCCCTGCTTTCGGAATAAGCAACCTGAGGAGAAGGCAGGAATTTTGCCAGATCAGCGCGAACGCCTACCGGACCGGAACCGGGTCCGCCACCGCCGTGCGGGGTGGAAAATGATTTATGCAGATTGAAGTGCATCACGTCAAAGCCGATCTCGCCGGGTTTCACGATGCCCATTATGGCATTGAAATTGGCACCGTCCATATACATCAAGCCGTCCACGGCATGAATAATCTCGGCTATTTCACAGATCTGAGATTCGAAGATACCCAGCGTATTAGGATTCGTGAGCATAAAGCCGGCTGTTTTTTCATTAACGGCAGCACGCAAAGCTTCCAGGTCGACCATGCCTTTATCATTAGAAGCAATTTCCACGATTTCATAACCGCAGAGACTGGCGCTGGCAGGGTTGGTGCCATGCGCGGAATCCGGCAGAATGATCTGGGTTTTCTGATTTCCTTTGGCTTCATGATAATATTGAATAACTTTCAGACCAGTAAATTCACCATGCGCTCCGGCAACGGGCTGCAGTGATACAGCTCCAAAACCGGCAATTTCTGCCAGGTAGTTCTGCAGTTCCCAGAGTATTTTTAAAGAACCCTGAACATCTGCATCCGGCTGGAATGGATGTAACTGCGTAAAAGCTGAATTATTCACCAGCGTGTCACTGATCTTGGGATTATATTTCATCGTGCAGGAACCCAGCGGATAAAAACCTTTTTCCACAAAATGGTTCTTATGACTCAGTTCGATGAAATGCCTCATTACGTCGAGTTCGCTGACCTGGGGCAGACGGATTTCCGCTTTACGCTGAAATTCGGCGGGAATGCAGTCATTGAGGCTGAAATCAACGTCGTTTTGAGGTAATGTATATCCCTTACGTCCGGGAGAATTTTTCTCAAATATTGTTTTACTCATGTTATGCCTCCTGACTGAACTGCTGCAGAGCGTAGATCAATTCATCCATCTGCTTTCTGGTTTTCTTTTCCGTAACGGCAATAAGCAACAGATCTTCAAACCCGAACTTTTTCAATGAAATGCCGGGATAGATATTCTCAGCCTGGAGTTTTTTAATGATCTCGTCTGCCGGCAGCGGAGTTTTGAGAGCAAATTCCTTGAAGAAAGGAGCACCTGAATATATCTCAAAACCAGGTATGACAGCCAGCTTCTGAGCCAGGTAATGCGCCTTGGCTGTAGATTGCAGTGCCACTTCCTTAAGACCTTCTTTACCGAGAAGGCAAAGATGAACTGTGGCTGCCAGTGTGCAGAGCGCATCATTGGAACAGATATTGGAAGTGGCTTTCTCACGCCGGATATGCTGCTCGCGAGCCTGCAGGGTTAGCACGTAAGCAATATTTCCCACGGCATCGAGGGTAGCGCCTACTAAACGGCCGGGCATGGTGCGTACCAGGCTTTCCCGGGTTGCCAGAAAGCCAAAGAGCGGTCCGCCATAAGATTGCGGATTCCCCAGTCCCTGCCCTTCACCAACGACGATATCTGCCTCATATTCAGCAGGAGCATTGAGCACAGCCAGAGAAACGGGATCGACTACGGCAATAAGGAGCGCTTTTTTGGAACTATGCACAATCTTTTCCATGGCAAAGGCGTCTTCCAGAAATCCGAAGAAATTAGGAGTCTGCATAACCAGGCAGGCAGTTTCATCATCGAGTTTTGCTGCCAGATCCTGCTGATCGATGCGGCCAGATTTCATTGCCACTTCGACCAGTTCCACGCCTACACCTTCGGTATAGGTTTTGATCACGGCACGGTAAAGCGGATTCAAGGTTTGAGGAATGAGAGCACGGTATTTCTTTGTTTTACGAACAGCCATCAATACTGCTTCTGCCGCAGCAGAAGCGCCGTCATACATACCGGCGTTGGCAATATCCATACCGGTAAGTTCGCAGATCATGGTCTGATATTCATAAATGTACTGCAAAGTACCCTGACTCACTTCCGCCTGGTAAGGCGTATAAGCTGAGAGAAATTCAGGACGGGAAGTAATGTGCTGCACGGCAGCAGGCACAAAATGATCATAGATCCCGGCTCCCAGAAAGGAATTCTTCCTCTCTGTAGTCTCATTTTCTGAGGCAAGCGCAGCCACTTCACGGCTGAGTTCCAGTTCACTGAGAGCAGTTCCCAGATCAAAAGTTGCATTCTGCCGGAATTTAAGCGGGATATTTTTGATAAGGTCATCAAAACTATCCACTCCGCAGGCTTGCAGCATCAGCTTCCGCTCGCGGTCTGTATTGGAGATGAAAGGCATTTCTACCTCCTTTATATCTTATTTAATATTTTTAATATTTCATTTATTTTACCCCCATATCTGATGTCAAATTATATTGATAAAACCTGGCATCCCCCCGGAATTAACTTATTACATGCTCTCATAGGGTTGTTTTTGTATTATGTCGTCACCATTGTGAAGGTCTAATGTGCATTCGCAATAGTAGACCTTAAAATCAGATTTTTGAATATGTTTTATATATATTAAAGCCAGTTGGTTACGTCTTTATATCTAAAAAAGGGGGGGGGGATGCCAGATATTGATAAAACTGTGAATGGAAGAAGGGAAGACAAAGACACAGACAGGGACGTCCGTGCTACGAAAGATTAACTATTCTACTTTAAATATCAAGATAAAGGTCTTGTTCATTCCCAAAATTACACTTTTGTGACCGTCCACTTAGCTCTGGAAAATAATAATATGCGCACAATATTTATGAAATACATCAGCACGATGAATTCACTATTTGGCATTTTTTTGATTATTCAGAAGGGGGATGCCGGTTTTTACTTTAGGAGGGTTATCTTCCGAGTGCTGATATGCTGATCAGTCTTCAGGGATAGAAGATAGACTCCTGAACCGAGATTTGTACCCAGGTTATCGTAGCTGTTCCAGATCCGGGTGTAGTCACCGGTAGGCAGAAATTCATCAACCAGCAATTTGACAAGCTGCCCTTTGACATTATATACTGCCAGTTCAGCAAATGATGATTCTGGCAAAGAAAAATTGATTGTAGTGGAAGGATTAAAGGGATTGGGAGATATTGTCATATTTAAGGCAGGGGGTACAAGTTCTGCAAGTTCATTATCCACGCCAATATACTCACAATAGCCCATATCGGGTGCTGTGCCGTAATACTGCGTTTCATCCAGATCAACCAGCACCAGACCATTATAATCATAGAAATCAATACCGACGTCAACACAGGGTGAATCTTCCTGAAGCTGAAAATCGCTGTCCGGAATAGAAACAAATTGGGGATCCAGATCTATATTTCCTTCTTCAATATTGAATGTACCTGTATTTCCAAGAATAATCCCCTCGGCACCATCCTGGATATCAGAATAGACCAGGCAAAAGGTGTCTGCTGATGTGGAACCAAAGAAGCTGATCTCTTCATCAACATTATCCCAGAAAATACTATTTACCAGGTAAATACTGGAATTGTTAGTAGTAAATATTCCCGATCCTGATTGGGCAGAATTCTGGTAAAAGGTTGAACTGGTGATCTGCAAAGTAGAATTAGTCGTACAAAAGATTCCTCCTCCCGGTTCGAAAGCAATATTATCATTGATAAGGCAATTTGACATGCTAAGGTCTGAATTTTCACAGAAAATGCCCCCACCGGTTCGCCCAGCATAATTATCGAATATAAATACATTCTGGAGAATAACCTCGGAATTACGACAATTTAACCCACCACCATGCCAGTTCGCAGAATTATTCTGCAATATTACTCCTTGCAGAGTCGCACTGGCATTCAAGATGGCAATTCCTGCTCCATGGGCACCGCTATTATATTGTAATCTAACATTGCTGATCAGGGGATTTGAATCTTCATTAATAAAAATTGCTGCACCAGATCCCGTGGTAGCATTATTATACTGCAGCGTGACATTTTGGATATTTGGGCTGGAACGGTAGCAGTTTATCCCTCCGCCCTCGATATTGTTTCCATTAATAATTTTTAAATTAGCAATAGTATTATTTACAGAGCGATAAAAACTGACAACAGTGGAATTATACTCACCATCGAGGATAACAAATCCCTCAGGAGAACCTGTAAGAGTCACGTTATCCGGCAGTGAAATTGGAAAGTATTCACCGTTAGATGAATTACTATAAGTTCCTGGAAGAAGGGTGATTGTGCGGGGATTCAAACTGTCTGCCTGTATAATTGAGCTGGCACACTGGATCGTCTTTAAGGGTTCATCTTCGGTTAATCCGCTGTTTGTATTATCCCCATCCGGTGAGACATACAGGTCTGCTGCTGCCTGCTGTAATTTGCTATTCAGGATATCGAAGGTAAAATTAATAATCGGAACAGCCTGATAATCTGTAGGCTCAAGGACAGTAAAGGTATCCACAATAACCTCTACAGGTATATTTGAACAGATATCAGCTCCAAGACTTCGTTGCTGGAAATTATTTAAATAGATATTGCAGCGATTTACCGGATCAAATACTGGTTGAGTTAAACTTGAAAGATATAGCCCCCCTCCAGCTCCAAGACTGGAATTATAGGCTATTGTGACATCAGACATATCCAGAACCGATAAATTACCCGCATATATTCCACCGCCATTATAATCATTAACCCGGTTACCTGTGATATCCACATTATTAAGATATAGATTTGTATTGTCAGAAGAAAATACAGCACCACCAAAATTATCAGCAGTATTGTTAGATATCATGGAATTCGAAATATGGATTTCATTCGCCAATCCAAAGATACCACCGCCTCTTTGATCAGCATAATTATTCTCAATTACGAGGCTGTCCATTGTAACAACATCGCAATAACTGATATTTATACCTCCGCCATTATCAGCGGCATTGTCTGATATTATAATATTATGAAGATCATAGTTTCCTCCTGTCAAAGTTATACCACCACCCTCTCCTTCGGAAGTGCAGTTTGTGATTCTCAGGTCAGATAATTCTGCAGATGAATTCGAAAAACTGATACCGGATGAATGATAATCCAAACCATCGGTGAAAGTCATTCCCGAGACTATAACATCATTGCTGTTATTTACTTTCAGCACACTTCCTACGTGATCTGCATCAAGTATAGTAAGTTCACGTCCTGCTCCCAGCAGCGAGACATACGGTGGTAAAACAACTGGAAAAAATTCGTTAGTTATCCCGGGACTATATGTACCTTCCGCAAGATAGATAGTGAGTGGATTTTCGCTGCTTGCCAGAATTATTGAGCAGGCAAACTGGATTGTTTTGAGTGGTTCAGCAAAAGACTCTCCGCTATTGGCATTATCACCGGCAGGAGATACATAAAGATCATTTTCCACCTGGTTCTGAATACCCTCTAAAATATCAAAGGTGAAATTATCAATCGGAAAAGCATGAAAGCCGGTTGGATAAAGAACGGTAAAGGTATCAATATAAGCTGTGACTGGTTCACTGGAGCAAATATCACTGCCACCATAACGATTTTCTACATTGTTCAGATAAATATTACAACGATTTTCACTGCTGAATTCCAGCACAGAATCATTGCTGATACCGCCACCTTCTCTAATGGCTGAATTACCTGTGAATGTAACTCCTTCCAGAAAAGTGTTAGAATAAAAATTATACAATCCTGCTCCCTCCACTGCGTTATTACCAACAAATGATCCATCAGATATTTCTATTGTGCCGCTATAACCATATACACCTCCTCCACTTGATAGAGATATATTTCCGATGAAATTTACTTCATGAATGTCAAGATTGCTGTTTTCGCAATATAAACCACCACCTCGTTCACCAAAATTATTAGCAATTTGCAGAAAACTAAGGACTGGAGAGGAGTTTTCACAGTAAATACCACCACCCATATCCCAAGAAATAGTTCCAGTAGCCATATTGTTTTGAATATTCAGATGGGACAAAGTAACATCGGAATTATAACAGTTAACTCCTCCACCTTTGTAAGCACGCCCATTCTGAAGAGTGAAACCGCTCAAGATTGGGATACCGGATTCCACGTCAGAAATGGTTACTACACTGGTGATATTACTACCGTCAATAATCGTTTGCGAGATATAGCTTGTATCCTGAGTTGTATAATATAGTGAAGCTACTGTGATCATCTTGCTCAGATAATCTATATTTTCGTAATATATTCCTGGAGAGACCAACAGAACATCATTGTTTACCATATTATCAATTCCACTCTGTATAGTAGGATAATCAGACGGCACATAGTAGGTTACAGCAACCAGTACAGACGCCAGCAGCATTGCCAGTAAAAGCATTGTTAGTTTCTTCATAATTCCTCCAGTCTTTATTCTTTAGATCAATATATATTAAATTAACTACCATTCTTCTAAATTGAATTATTACTTTTGCAAATAATTCCGTCAAGTGGTTTATGCATATATCTGGCATCCATCTGCAAATAAATCTGTATTTCTTGTTATTATAATCTTCATTTAGCATAATAATATAATGAGTTATATCACTGCTGTCCAGTTAAGATTTCCACAAGTAGCCATAGCTACCGACTATAAGCTAATTTAGAGAGAAAAATATTTTTTTTGATTTGAAATTGCCTTTCAAGTACTTTGACACCCAAGAGGTGAATTATGAATAAAGG